>JAUIIU010000046.1 GCA_030431695.1 Bacteroidia bacterium
AGGAATTGAATGAAGTACTTCACCGTCAGGTAGCCGACCAGGCCCGACACAGTCATGCCCACCAGAAACAGGACGGCCTCGTCCGCTCCGAGGGCCATCCCCCTGAGTGCCAGGCCTTCCTTTGCCTGTAGTTTAATAGGTTTCCATTTGTGCTTATTCAGGATCTGTTCGCTGCTTACTATCTTTTCACCAACAAACACCTCACCCTTTCCGATAAGTGGTAATGCAAGGTGTGCCAGTGGTGCCAGGTCCCCGGATGCACCCAGGCTGCCTTGAGTGTAAACTACGGGCAGATAATCGTGATTGAAGAAATCGATCAGTCGGTTTACCGTTTCGAGCTGTACCCCGCTGTGCCCGTAACTGAGCGATTGTATCTTCAGTAATAACATCAATCGAATCACATGCTTCGGAACATATTCCCCGGTACCACATGCGTGTGAGGTAACAAGGTTCTCCTGAAGTTTGGAAAGATTTTCTGCGGAGATGCGCACATTACAAAGAGCTCCAAAGCCTGTATTTATACCGTACAATGGGCTGTCGTCCTTTTCAATCCGTGAATGAAGATAGTCGTGGGATTTATTAATATTCAGGGTGGCTTCTTCGGAAAGTTCCAGTTTGTAGCCTTCCTCGATGATTTCCTTCAGTAAAGGCAGGTCAAGAATATCACTACTTACGTAATGTGTCTTTTGCATGGATTGGGTTGTTTGTTGCAAAAATACAAATTCCACGACAGGATTTAAGTTATTTCTGAAATCTCAATTGAATGCATTACATTAGCAATCCAAATTCCAAATCATATGAAAAAACTGCTTTTGCTCCTTAGTGCATTGGCCATTATCTCCTGCCAGCAGGAGAAGCCAAAGGATTACGTAACCCTTTCAGGAAAAATAGAGAATAAGAATAGCGACGAGATCAGGGTGTACAACAAGAAATACACAAAGACAATCGCTGTTAATGAGGATGGGACATTCAGTGATACATTAAAGGTTGAAAAGGGGAAATATACCTTCTACGATGGGACCGAGGCGACCAACATCTTCCTGGAGAATGGCTATGATCTTCACATGACACTTGATACCGAGATGTTCGACGAAACTATTGTCTATACGGGTGAAGGATCTGTGAACAATAATTTCCTGGCACAGGAGGCGCTGTTCATAGAAGAAACGCTGGACGGGGATTTCGACATATTGTCTTCCGAAGAATTGAAAAGTGCCATGGGTGAAGCCAGGACCAAGATCACCGATTTCATTAACAAGGCTACCGATGTAGATACTATGATCACAAACAACAGTCATAAGAAACTGGACGCTACAATTCAATCCTATTCACGATACTACGGTGGAATTGCTCAACTCAGGGAGGATATCCCAAAAGGTTCGCCCTCCCCTGTTTTTGAAGATTACGAGAACTTTAAGGGCGGTACGACCTCCCTGGCAGATCTGAAAGGAAAGTATGTGTATGTGGATGTCTGGGCAACCTGGTGCGGCCCCTGTAAGGTTGAGATTCCATACCTGAAAGAACTGGAGGCCGAATATCATGACAAAGCTATTGCCTTTGTGAGTATGTCTATAGATGATGACAAACGTCACAAAGGGTCATGGGAACAGGCACATGAGACCTGGAAGAAATTCGTGGAAGAGCGAGAGCTTACAGGTATCCAGATCTATGCACCCAAGGGATGGGATTCGGATTTCATCAAGGCTTACAGGATCAATGGGATCCCGCGATTCATACTTATTGACCCAGATGGGAACGTGGTTGATCCAAGTGCACCTAATCCTTCAAATCCCAGGTTGAAGGAAATGCTGGAATCCCTTATCTGATCAGCTCAGGATTCTTCCTCAGGTTCGGGTTGGGCAGGTTGGTCTACTTCGAACAGCGACAGGAAGGCTTTTCCAATATTTTCTATTAGGTCACCGGCCATCACAGCTTCGAAACTATTTGCCTGGGATACGATATTTCCGGAAGCCCCGTGCAAATAGGTCGCGAATACGGTGGCCAGCAATGGATCGTATCCCTGGGCGAGTAAGGCGGCTATCATCCCGGAAAGTACATCTCCCGAACCACCTGTCGCCATCCCGGGATTTCCCGAAGTGTTGATATAGAGTTTGTTCTCAAACACGGTGATCGAATTCGCACCTTTGATCAGTACAACACAGTCGTGTTCGGCTGCAAATTTTTTGGTCCTTTCCAGTTTATCGTAATCATCCTTCCACTCTCCCACCAGCCGTTTCAGTTCACCCGGATGGGGTGTCAGTACCGAATGTTTCGGGATTACTGCCTTCAGGGATTCGTCCAGAGCAATGCAGTTGAGCGCATCGGCGTCTATTACCAGCAATGCTTTTGTTTCTGAAAAGAACTTCTTTAGTGCCGTAATGGTGCGCTCGTCGGTCCCAATTCCCATACCGACAGCCGCCGCCTGCACCTCGGGAATATCGTCTATCTCCGAGATCAGGTGATCGAAGGCATCCGTGACCACCATGGCTTCCGGCAAAGCCGTTTGAAGGATGCCGTAGCCACATTTCGGAACGAAAGCAGTAACCAGGCCGGAGCCTGTGCGGTAGGCTGCCCTGGAGGCCAGGACCGCTGCACCTATTTTTCCATAGCTACCGCTTATTACCAGTACATGACCATAGTTCCCTTTGTGAGAATATTTTTCGCGTTGCCTGTAGAATTGTCGTGCCTCAGGTTTGGAGATCAATTGAGCCAGGGGTTCTGTTGTGTACAGATATTCCGGATCTAGTCCGATGTCGATAACCTCGAAATAGGGCACGAATTCACCCGATTCCGGCAGGAAGAAGGCAAGTTTCGGTGCCTGGAAAGTGAGGGTGTGATTAGCTCGAATGACCGCTTCTCTATCCGCAACCGGCTGGTTTGCATGTAATCCGCTGGGAATATCTACGGACAAGCGAAATGCTTTCTGACCATTAAGGTATTGAATGAGTTGTTTAACCCAACCTTCGGGAGCCCTGTTAAGTCCTATTCCGAAGATAGCGTCTATGATGATGTCGTCCGGATGAATTTCAGGAAAATCTGCTTCCGAAGTCATTAAATGCGGCCAGTTTTTGGTGATCTTCTTGATCCGGTCGTAATTGATGAGGAAGCATTTGGAGCGTTTGTCGGTAAAATTAGCCACATAGATATGCACCTTATACCCCTGCTCTATCAGCAATCTTCCCACAACCAGTCCGTCTCCCCCGTTGTTTCCAATTCCGCAGAAAATATGAACCGGGACCTGTGCGCCTTGCATCCGTTGATGAAGCCAGTTGAAAATCTGGGTTCCGGCACGTTCCATCAGGTCCAGTGGGGTGATGTCGTGTTTCTCGGAAGTAACCTTGTCGGCTTCATGAAGCTGATCGGCGGAGAATATTTTCATAAACGAGATCTTTGTTGCAAGTTACCATCCTTGTTGAAAACAATCAAGGAAATCCTTCGTTCCCTACTACAGATTATGATACATTTGCGAAAAATAAACTGATTTGATGAAAAATACAGCTCTAAGTCATATCCACGAGTCTCTGGGTGCGAAAATGGTGCCTTTTGCGGGTTATAATATGCCGGTTTCGTACGAAGGTGTGAACATTGAACATGAAACTGTACGGAAGGCAGTTGGTGTTTTTGATGTTTCCCATATGGGAGAATTCCTTGTAACAGGGCCAAATGCACTCGCCCTGATCCAAAAGGTATGCAGTAATGATGCTGCCAAATTGGTGGACGGACAGGCGCAGTACAGTTGTATGCCTAATGCTGAAGGAGGAATTGTAGACGATCTTATCATTTATCGTCTGGAGGCCGAAAAGTGGCTGATGGTGGTTAACGCCTCGAATATCGAGAAGGATTGGAACTGGATCAGCAGTCAGAATACGATGAACGCAGAAATGCGAGATCTTTCCGAAGATTACTCCCTGCTCGCCATACAGGGGCCGAAAGCCGTTGAGGCTATGCAGAGTCTTACTTCGGAAGATCTTGAAGCCATAAAATTCTACACCTTCAAAGTTTCGGATTTCGCTGGGATCGAATATGTCATTATCAGTGCAACCGGTTATACAGGTAGTGGCGGATTTGAGATCTATTGCAAGAATAGTGAGGTGGAACAGATATGGAATAAGGTTCTTGAAGCAGGAGCGGATTATGGTATAAAACCGGTAGGGCTTGCCGCTCGTGATACCCTCCGACTTGAAATGGGCTACTGTCTGTATGGAAATGACATAGACGACACTACTTCTCCACTGGAGGCCGGATTGGGCTGGATCACCAAATTCACTAAGGATTTCACTAATTCGGATGCGCTTCGCAAGCAAAAGGAAGACGGAGTTAAACGTAAACTCGTAGGTTTCGAATTGAACGAACGCGGTATTCCGAGACAAGGGTATGATATCCTCGATTCCGATGGGGTTGTTGTTGGAAACGTTACCAGTGGAACTATGGCACCTTCCCTGAACAAAGGGATCGGGATGGGTTACGTGCCGGTAAATCTAAGTATCGCCGGAACCGAGATCGGTATCCAGATCAGGAAGAACGTGGTGAAAGCCACTATTGTGAAATTGCCATTTTACAAGGGTTGATCCACAATAGAATCCTCATACTCGGTGCCAGTGGCTTTGTAGGAAATACGTTGTACAGGGAACTGGATTCGTATTTTGATGTTTACGGCACATATTGCAGCCAGGACGGAACCTTTTCCGGAAACCAGGTATTTGAGCATTTTGATGCCGATAAGGGCGGTTTATTCCCTCTATTGGACAAATTACGCCCCAGGTATATTATCTCCGCATTTAGTTCTGGATTGGAGTATGCTCTGGCAGCCCATAAGGACCTGGTTCGATATTGTGAGTTATTACCCGAATCAAGGATCTATTATTTTTCTTCTTCGGAAGTTTTCAGTGCGCAGAAGAAGTTTCCATCCTACGAATACGACAAGCCTCTGTCTGAAACTAGCTGCGGAAAGGAAAAAATTGCGATCGAAAGAATGTTGCAGGCAGAGTTGCCCTTTCAGACTACCATCCTGCGATTGCCTTTACTCTTGGGTATCTCCTCTCCTCTCCTTGTTCAGTTACGACAGGCGATGAAACACCGTGCTACCTTCGAGGTATACCCAAACAGGATCGTTAGTGCTACAACGAATGAAAAGATAGCGCAGCAGTTGCACTACATCATTAACAAAGACCTGAGTGGTATTTTTCATCTCAGCAGTAGTGACATGATCCACCATGATGAGTTATTCAGGGAAATGGCGGTTAAACTGGGTGATACATTACCTGTGTTCAAGAGTGTTTTCAGCTCGAATGAAGACGAATACCAGGCGATCCTTCCGAAGGAAAATAAATTGCCGGAAGTCTACAGGATCACTATTGCCGATATCATAGAAAGCAGTACCTTGCACGATGAAATAATCACGTTAAAAAACCTGTCATGAACGCACTTTCCGACGCAGAGATCCGGGAACGGATGGAACAACTGGAGGGCTGGGAGTATTCCGAAAATACCCTGCAAACCGCCTTCGAATTTGAAAACTTCAAGGAGGCGTTCACTATGATGACCCGTATCGCATTTGAAGCTGAGCAGATGGATCACCACCCGGACTGGAGCAATGTCTACAATAAACTGCATATTGCTTTGTCCACTCACTCTGCCAATGGCATTACGGAAAAGGACTTTGAACTTGCACGCAGGATCGATGCTTTACTAGGTTAAAAAATTGTACTTTATCCGAATTCACCACTAGCGATGATCAAGAGAATCTGCCTCACTGTCGTATTGCTTTCGTCCTTGCCAATTATGGCCCAGACACCTCCTCATTTCTGCGATCAGCTGGAATCGCTGAATATTCTTATTGCGAATTATCACTACAACCCGAAACCACTGAACGATTCCCTCAGTAGTGGGGTCTATAAGTTGTTCATCAAGAGACTGGATGAGGACAAGGTGATCTTTACGGACCAGGACCTGGCCATTTTCAGGGCGGATTCCCTTAAGCTTGACGACTATATCAGGTCGAAGGATTGCAATTTCATCGAAAAATACATCAAAACCTTTCGCATTCGGATCGCAGAGGCCAAACAGGTGATCGATTCATACAGGGGTTCCGAATTTGACTATTCGGGTGTGGACTCGCTAACCTATTACCGAACTAAGGAATCTGGCTATTTTGATGATGAAGATGCCAGGAGTAAATACTGGTCCAAAAGGATTCGCTTCGAAGTGCTTTCCAAACTTGTTGAGGATGATACACTGTTAAGTCGCATCGAGCAGAATTTTACCCAGTTGGAAAAGGATGCCCTTCCACTGGTATTCGAGAAATTACAATGTCAGTTGGATGAGATCGAAAATTCCGAAGGAGGTTTGGAGCGATTTGTAACCGAGACATTCCTGAACTCCTTCACTAATTACCACGATCCCAATTCGGTGTATTTCAATAATGCGGATAAATCCATGTTCGAGAATTCTGTTTCCACGACTACAATGTCTTTCGGACTCTATACTGAAAAGAACGAGGAAGGCGAGATAGAGATCGCATACATTACCCCCGGAGGAGCTGCGCAGTTCGATGGTACCCTGGAAGAAGGTGATGTTATCAGGTCGTTGTCTTCGGGAACTTCTGTAGTGGAAACTAATTGTATCTCGAATGAGGAGATCGTTGCATTCTTATCAGACAACAACCACAACCGGGTGATCTTCAGGGTTAGGAAGAAAGACGGAAGTATTTTGTCGGTTCCACTTTCAAAGAAAGCCGATAAACCCATGGAAAACCTGACGCGTGGTTATGTGATGAGCAAGGATTTTCCGGTGGGCTATATCAGCATACCCAGTTTCTACACCAATTTTGAATCGGTTCACGGTATGGGTGTAGCCAACGATGTAGCGAAGGAGATATACAAACTCAAGAAGGAAGACATACAAGGATTGATAATAGACCTCCGATTCAATGGTGGTGGAAGCATGATGGAAGCCACAGACCTGTGTGGAATGTTCATAGATCGTGGGCCTGTTTCCATTCTGAAATACAGGAATGGAGAAACATTTACAGTGAAAGATGCAAACAGGGGTACATTGTTCAACAAACCGGTAGTGATCATTGTGAACAGTTACAGTGCTTCGGCCTCTGAGTTTTTCTCCAGCCTGATGCAGGATTATAACCGCGCCGTAATAGTGGGAACACCAACCTATGGCAAATCAAGTATGCAAACTATTGTGGCCCTGGACGAGACCAATGCCGAGTTCGGCTTCTGTAAGCTTACAACGGATCTGTTCTATCGTGTTACAGGCAGAAGTAATCAGTCGAAAGGCGTAATCCCGGATATACTGTTTCCAAGCATGTACAATGGCTTGGAGGTCACAGAAGAGTTCCTTGATTTCGCATTGCCCAATGATAGTATAACGGTGACGGTTGCGCATAAACCCGGCAAAAAACTACCATTAGCATCGCTTCGCCAATACAGTGATCAGCGAATGCAGAAGGATGAAGGTTTCAGGAAGATCAGGGAGCTCAACGAGACCTTGCTACGATCGTACATCAAAAGAGACACGGTTTACTCTCTCACTGCGAGAAATGTGTTTGGCGACCTGAACGGATACAACAGTCTGTGGAAGGATTTTACGGATTATTTTGAAAAACGAAAAGCCATCCTCAGCGTCCGAAATACAGCATCCACCGAAGCGATCATCGAGCACAATAAGGACGAACAACAACTCAATGCATTCTCCATGGACGATATAGGCAACGATCTTTTCATCGAGGAGGCTTATAATATTATAGCAGATCTCCGAAAATTTAATTAATCTATGAAAAATCTATTTCGTGCTTTACCTCTACTTTTAATTCTGATAAATGCGCAAACCTTGTTCTCACAGGAATTTGAGAATGCTCTTGAATATCTCGAATTTGTTTCTTCGGAACAGGAGATCGTAACCAGGAACAACTGGAAATACACCAGGGCCATCGCTCACAGCAGAAGTGATCGCGCTATTGAAAACAAGCGTAATTCCCTGGTTAAATCCATAGAAAGGGCACAGGAAAAGATCGGGAACGCAACTGCCTTCGAAGGAGACGAATTCAAACAAAATGTGCTGGATAATCTAGAACTAAGCAAGAATCTCCTTACCGAGGATTACGCCAAAGTGATTGATATGAAGGCTGTTGCAGAACAGTCCTACGACGCAATGGAAGCTTATATGCTCGCGTTGGAATTAGCCGATGAAAAACTCACCGAAGCCCAGCGTGAATACGAAATGCACTACTATGCTTATGCCAGGAAACACAATATTAACATCATCGAGAGTGAAACAGACCTGGGAAGGAAAATGGAGATATCGGGTGAGGTTTTCGACCACTACAACAGGATCTACCTGATCTTCTTCAAAGTGAATATGAATGAAGTTTACCTCTTCGAGGCGATCGAACGGGATGATATCAGTGCTATCGTTCAAAACGCCGGCTCACTTAGTGCCAGCGCAAGGGAAGGGATGTCTATATTGGACACGGTTTCTTTGTACAAAAAGGATCGCATGTTGGTAGACGCAACTAGAAAAGCCTTTGAATTCTATGTGGAAGAGGCCGAGGAAAAAGTTCCGGATATCACAGATTTCCTGATGGCAAACGAAGAGTTCGAAGCCATACGAACACAACTGGAGAATACTCCCAAAAGAAAGAGAACCAAGGAACAAATAGATGCCTATAACGACAAAGTTCCACAGATAAATAAAGCAGGAGAAGCCTACAACAGAACCACCGCCCAGTTAAACAATAAACGACAACAGGTGATCGGGAACCTGCAGCAGGCCTATGAAAGGTTTTTGGCTAAACACATTCCGAAGGAGTAATAGATTTTTATAAATTTGTCGCGATTAACAAGTAACCGAAAGATATATGGGAAGAGCGTTTGAATTCCGGAAAGCAAGAAAAATGAAGCGATGGGCGGCTATGTCCAAGGCCTTTACCAGGATTGGCAAGGACATTGTCATGGCTGTAAAAGAAGGCGGACCCGATCCGGATGCCAACGCCAGGCTGAGGGCGGTCATTCAGAACGCTAAATCGGTCAATATGCCCAAGGACAATATCGAGCGCGCCATCAAGCGTGCTTCCGATAAGAACCAGGGAGATTTCAAAGAGGTTCTTTTCGAAGGATATGCTCCACACGGTATTGCTATCCTTATTGAAACGGCTACTGATAACAATACGCGGACTGTTGCAAATATCCGCTCCTATTTCAACAAATGCGACGGGAGCCTGGGTACTTCGGGTTCGGTGGTGTTTATGTTCGACCATGTGTGTAATTTCCGGATCCATGCTGAAGGGATCGATATGGAGGAACTGGAACTGGAACTGATCGACTTCGGCGTTGAGGAGATCTTTGAAGATGAGGATGGGGTCCTTATCTATGCGCCTTTCGAAAGTTTCGGGGCCATCCAGTCCTATCTCGAGGATCGCGACATTGAAATACTTTCTTCAGGTTTCGAGAGAATTCCGCAGGTAACCAAAACCCTGTCGGCCGATGATGCCTCCGATGTCGATAAGCTGCTGGAAAAGATCGAAGAGGACGATGACGTTCAGAATGTATACCACACCATGGACGAGAGCTCTTCCGAAGAGAATTGAAAGTAAACGTGCTTATCGGTCAAGTTGTTTTATCCAGGAACACTTGCTGGGTATATTCGGGGATCTTCCCCACTACTCCTTTATAGAATTGCTCTAACATTGGCAGGTCGCTCTCTAGATCACCGGATGGGTAAAAGGGTTCACCTATCCTTACCACTTTCGTTTTATAATCAAAGGAGACCGGGATAATTGGCACATTTGCTTCAATAGCGATATAGTAAAAGCCTGTTTTCCATCTGTCTACCTTCTTGCGTGTTCCCTCGGGTGCCAGTGCGAGTCGGAATTCTTTCTTTTCTGAAAATATAGCGGCTATGCTTTCAACTTTGTTCTGACCTTCGGTACGGTCGAGAGGCGCACCACCCATCCATTTGAAATAGGCACCGAACGGCCATTTGAACAATTCTTTCTTAGCTACGAAGCTTATCTCGGTTTTTGACAAACGGCGTGCGAAGGCGCCAACGTAAAAGTCGTGCCAGCTGGTATGTGGGGCCACAATGACCACCGACTTCATGATCTGTTTATCGAAGGACCCCTCGACCTTCCAGCCCAGGAGTTTGTTGAATATAAAACGGGTAAAGAACAACTACCGAATTTAAAGCTACATCTTCAGATACAAGGATCTGAGCCTATCCCTTGTGGCAATCGATTCCCATTCTTCTCCAAGCGCGTTTTCCCATAGTGGCACGAGGCTGAGCGCGATATCGATCATGGTGTTCATTTCGTTCTCCGAAAGATTGGTACACAATCCTTTTGGGATATGAATGTTGTGATCTTTTACCATTTTCTTGAACAGGGCGACATCCTCGGGGTAAAATTCCTCAAGCTGATCGAAAACGATACAATTCCCTATTCCGTGTTTTGTGCCCAAAACATAGGAAAGACCATAACTCATAGCATGGCATACACCCACTTGGGAATACGCGATGCTCATTCCACCATGCCAGGAGGCCATCATTAATTTTCCCCTTGCTTCCTCACAGGAGAGGTTGCCATCAAGGAAGATCTCTTTGCAAAGATCGTAGGCCTTTTCCCCGTAGCTCTGACTAAATGCATTCAGAAAGGTTCCGTTGAGCGATTCCACGCAGTGAATGAAACAATCCATTCCGGTATAGAACCATTGGTTCTTCGGAACTCCTAATGTAAGGTCCGGATCGAGTACCACCTGGTCGAAAGGAGTGAAATCACTGTTGATTCCCAGTTTCTTCACCGGGCCTGTAAGAACCGTAGTCCTGGAGACTTCGGCACCTGTTCCGGAAATCGTGGGTATTCCAACGTGATATATTGCTTTATTGGGTACCAGGTCCCATCCCTGGTAATCGGAAGCACTTCCTTTATTGTTCAGCATAATGGCTACTGCCTTGGCGAGGTCGAGTATGGTTCCACCTCCAATTCCAATGATTCCGCTTGGCTTATAGGTGAATTCGCCTTTGATCTCCCTCACGATCTCGTCTACCTGTGAGGTTTTAGGTTCCTCATCGGCAGAGATGAACAGTAGCTTGTCGTTGTAACGAAGATTGATACGATCCACGAGGTCCAAATTGCCCTCGAATACATCGTCCACAAGGAAGATGAATGGTGCCTTGTCCTTTCGCATGGGTGCAAGTATGGAAGAAAGCTGGTCGAAACTTCCCTGGCCGAATACCACCTTCGGAACCATAGGGAAATTACGATACTTATTGTTCACCACCTGGGTGGTTTCTTCCTTTAAAAACTTGTTCGCCCGCTTAAGATCTTCCGGGGTGTCAATTTCGATTCCTTGGGTAGTGGATATTGCCATCTTGATGTTTTTTCCATATTCCAGGTAGCGTATACATTCGATCTTTTCGGCTGCTTCCAACGATCGCATCGGAAGGTGATAGAAATCCATTAACGCCGCTTTCCTGAATGCATAGATACCTTTGTGTTTGTAATACTGTACCGCTGCGTTCTTGTCCCTGGGATACGGAATGGGTGACCTTGAAAAATACTGCGCGAAATTGTCCTTGTCTACGATCACTTTCACGCAATTCGGGTCACTGATCTCTTTCCAGTCATTGATCTCGGTCATCAGAGAAGCCAGGTCGATCTTATCGGCATCCGGCCCATCGAAGACACTCAGGACCTTTTCAAGTCCGTCCTTACTGGTAAAGGGTTCGTCTCCCTGAACATTAACCACTATGTCAACATCCATATTTTCGGCCGCCTCTGCAATTCGATCACTCCCGCTGTCATGCTCCTTCTTGCTCATAATAGCTTTTCCGCCGCTCAGTTCGATCTCGTTGTAAATGATCTCGCTGTCTGTTACCACGTACACCTCGTCGAACAAACCTGTGTTCTTTGCGGCTTCGTACGTACGAACAATAACGGGTTTACCCCCCAGGTCCTGCATCAATTTTCCAGGAAACCTGGAAGCCCCGTATCGAGCGGGTATCATTGCTATTACTTTCAATTGAGAAATCTTTATAATTGGCCCCAAAAATAGAGAATTCTACATTATTGCAGTACATTTCTACGGAATAGATGTCAAGAATGCAAAAAGGTTTACAGGGAATCTTCAAAAAATTCCTGTTTGAACCCGATCAGGTATAAACGTTCGGTAGCCCTGGTCATGGCTGTATACAACCAGCGAAGATAGTCCTTGTTCACACCTTCGGGTAAATAAGGTTGCTCCACGAACACGGTATGCCACTGTCCTCCCTGTGATTTATGGCAGGTAATGGCGTAGGAGAATTTCACCTGTAAGGCATTGAAGTATTTGTTGTTTTTTACTGAAAGGAATCGTTTGTAGTTCGATTTCACTTCGGCATAATCCTGAACAACCTCCTGGTAAAGTCGGTTGGATTCTTCATAAGTGAGTGATGGGGATTCGGAAGTAAGGGTGTCCAAGAGTAATACGGTTTCAAATGGCTCCATTTTCGGGTAGTCGACCATCTGGATCTTTACTTCAGCAAAACGAAAGCCATACAGCTCCTTGAACCCGAAGATCTCCAGAACCTGGATAATATCACCATTCGCGATAAACCCGGCCTCCGAATGAGGCTTAAGCCAAAAGTAGTTGTTCTTAACCACCATCAATTGGTCACCTGCCGAAAGTTCTTCTTCCTGGAAGAGTATCCGGTTCCTGATATTCTGGTTGTAAAGGTTCGCCCTCTTGTTGGAACGAACGATTATCACGGTTTCCTGGTTTCCGGGATCACTGTAGGAATCATTGATGGCGTCCATGATCTCCTGTCCGTCTTCGGGCCTGATGACCTCCGGATAGGTGTCGATCTCCATTCTGAAGGTATCGAAGAAATTCTCTTCGATCATGTTCCGGATCAGCGTTGCATTGTGCAATATCCCGCTGTCGTGCTGTTGACGGACAACTTCGTCCAGTTCGATCTCAATAACCGTCTTATTGTAATGGTTTTCAAGGGTACGTTTATCCAGGGCCGGACTAACGTCCAGTTTCACAGGAGGCAACTGGGCAGTGTCCCCGATAAGCATGAGTCGGCAATTGTGACCGGAATAAACGTATTGCATAAGATCGTCCAGCAGCGAACCATTTTCAAACAATTTTGAATCCTGGTTGATGTCCGGGATCATCGAAGCTTCATCCACAATAAAGATCACGTTCCTGTGTTTGTTTGGCTGAAGTGTAAAGGATATCCCACCGGATTTGTTGCTTTTGGGATAATAGATCTTCTTGTGGATTGTAAACGCCTCCTTACCCGAATAGTTGCTGATCACCTTCGCTGCCCTTCCGGTTGGTGCTAGGAGAATTGAGGATTTCCGGGCTTTCCAGAGGTTTTTTACAAGAGTACCAACTATGGTGGTTTTTCCTGTACCTGCGTAACCTTTCAGCAGGAAAACCTCGTTGGGATCCTCACTGAGAACAAAACGTGAAAGTAATTGTAAAGTGATGTCCTGCCTGGAAGTAGCATCGAATTGAAAGTCGCTTTTTAAAAGGCTGTAGAAACCGGAAATATCCATAAGGTGGCGGGCGATCTGAAGGCCTAAAGATAGCTATGATTTTTTCGGATTATACTTTTGTGAACAAAAAAAAATTGTAGATTTGCGATAGACCCGTTTAACTATTATAACCTTCATCTGAATAATTATGATTGTATACATTGTAATAGGCATTATTCTCAGTATTGGATTAGTGCTTTTTCTTGAGAAATTCGTGCCTAAGAAATTCAATCCTATAATTTCACTCATCCTTTGGGGTGTGATCATCTACCTGGGTTACCTGCTATACAACTCCATCCAGGGACCTATTGAATTCAACAAAGTAAAAGAAGCCAGGTATGCGAAGGTTATTAAAAACCTAAAAGATATTAAGGCAGGACAGTTGGCCTACCAAGAGATACAGGGAGGTTTTGTTGGAGATTTCGACAGTCTTGTACGATTCCTGGATACTGCACAATTTGCAGTTATCCAGAGAAGGGATACAAGTTATCCTGATGTAGAGAAAAACAAAGCCTTTGGTCTTACCGAAGGTTACTTCATAGAGGAAGTGATCACAGATACGCTAGGATTTACGCCTGTTAAAGACTCATTATACCACGGAACGGACCGGTATAAGACGATGATGAATATCCCGATCGAAGGAGTTACTGATAAATTCCAGATGCGTGCCGGAAAGCTGGACAAGAATGGAACGATCTATTCGGTATTTGAGGTAAAAGTTGACAAAGACGTTATCCTGGCCGATCAGAATCCTGATCTTTTAGCCCAGGAAAAACAGGTTGTCTCTGTTGATGGGGTAAACGGCCCGGCCATAAAGGTTGGATCAATGGATGAGGTTGACACCAGTGGAAACTGGCCGAAGATCTATGACACAGACACAAAGCAATAGCATACAAAACATTCCAAATAAAAGACTGTCCGTTCAAGTTTCATTGACCGGACTTTCTTTTTTAGTGACCAATATCGGGCGTTCCGAAGTCTTGCACTTTTCAGAAAAAAAGTACCCCAAATCGAGGACCCCGGAGGAGCTTTTGATCGATGTAGAAGCATTTGTTGAGGAACACATATCCGAACCCGAAAGTTTTGAATCGGTTAAGGTGATCTATTCTAATCCGGAATTTGCCCTGGTTCCTGTTTCCCTGTTCGACGAGTCTAAGGCAAGTGACTACCTGAAATTCAATTCGAAGATTCTCACCAACGACTTTATTGCCTGGGATGAGCTGCACGATCGAAATCTCATGGTTGTTTACGTTCCTTATGTGAACCTCAATAATTACCTGTACGATACTTTTGGCAGCTTCGAATATTATCACTTGATCACCAGTTTCCTGAATCTCATCCCTCCGGCAAATAGGTTCACGGGAGATGCTGAAGTCTTCATTCACGTTGAACGATCGAACTTCCAACTGGTGGTTCAGAAGGATGGAAATCTTCAATTGTGTAACTCCTACCCCTATCAAACCCCGGAGGATTTTATCTATTATGTGCTCTTCTGTTTCGAACAGCTGGAACTGAATCCCGATGAAGTGAAAGTAACCTTGTTAGGCATGATCTCCGAAACCGACCCATTGTATGAGATCGCGTACACTTATATCAGGCATTTGGAATTCATTGATGATAACTCCGCGCTGCCCGGACTACCCGAAGTACAATCGCATGAAAAACTATTGCTGAAATCAATGTAAGTATGCGGATCGTTTCCGGAAAGTTCAAAGGTAAGAAGATCGTCGCTCCAGGGAAGCTACCCGTTCGCCCCACAACCGATTTTGCCAAAGAAGGTTTGTTCAATATCCTCAACAACCGATACGATTTTGAGGATCTCGAAGTGTTGGACCTGTTTGCGGGAACCGGGAATATAAGTTATGAATTCGCTTCTCGCGGAGTGCAACAAATTTGTTGTGTGGATGCGCATTTCGGTTGTGTTAAATTCATTCAGAAGACGGCCGAAGAACTGGAAATACCTATACAAACGGTGAAATCGGATGTATTTAAATACCTCAGGGCAGAAAGTCATGCTTACGACATCATCTTTGCCGATCCGCCTTACGATTTCAGCTTTGAACAAATGAAGGAATTGCTGCAACTCATCTACGAAAATAAACTTCTGAAGGAGGACGGAGTGGTGATCATCGAGCACACCAAGCACCTGGAGCTTTCCGAGGCTGATGGGTATACAGAATCCCGCAGATACGGCGGTTCTGTATTCAGTTTTTTTCAAAGTTAAAAGAAAAAGCAGGCCTGTAAGCCGGATTCTGTCTCAGCCAATGGCGGATCCTTATCATTTATCTGGACCGACTGTTGCCAGGCGATTCTATCTACCTACCCTCTTGCCTTGGGCGGGAACCCTCGAATGCAAGTTTACGTGGTATTTCACCGCATAGAGTTTACCTGATTTCACTACAGCATTACCTGTACATACTTTCTGCTGCACTTGTCCTATCCGCCAGAGGCAGACGACGGCCGTTAGCCGCTATGCTTCCCTATGGTGTCCGGACTTTCCTCCCTTCACTGCTGAAGAGCGATAAGGCGGCCTGCGTTGCAAAATTAGTTCAATGTTAATAAATAGCCTAAAATTGCCCGGGCAATTCTTTAAAAAGCGCGAAGGGCTGTTTATATTTGTTATGTATGGAGCATTTCATTGTATCGGCGCGAAAATACCGGCCTTCCCGGTTCGAGGATGTGGTGGGTCAACGCGCGATCACAAGTACGCTGGAGAACGCCATAGCCAACGACCACCTGGCGCAAGCACTGTTGTTTACCGGTCCCAGGGGTGTTGGTAAAACCACCTGCGCACGTATCCTGGCAAAACAGATCAACCAGGATGGAAATGAAAGGGAAGATGAGGATTTTGCCTTTAATATCTTCGAATTGGATGCTGCCTCCAATAATTCGGTGGATGATATACGAAACCTGATCGACCAGGTTCGTATTCCTCCCCAGGTTGGAAAATACAAGGTATACATCATAGACGAGGTCCATATGCTGTCGTCTGCCGCTTTTAATGCCTTCCTGAAAACACTTGAGGAACCACCCAAGCATGCGATCTTTATCCTAGCAACTACCGAAAAACACAAGATCATACCCACTATTCTTTCCCGTTGCCAGATCTTCGATTTCCGAAGGATCACAGTGCAGGATATCAAACAACACCTGGCCCTTGTGGCACAATCGGAAGGTGTGGAAGCCGAAGATGATGCATTACATATCATCGCCCAGAAGGCCGATGGTGCCTTGCGGGACGCGCTTTCGATCTTCGACAGGGTCGTGAGTTTCGCGGGAAAGAATATCACCCGCCAGGCAGTGACGGAGAACCTCAATGTACTCGATTACACCTATTATTTCTCGATAACCGACCTGCTTCTTGAGAACAATATTCCACAATTGCTGGTAAGTTTTAACGACATACTGGCTAAAGGATTCGACGGGCATCATTTTATCATGGGGCTGGCTTCGCATTTTCGAGATCTTTTGGTGTGTAAGAGTAACGAGACGGTTGATCTCCTAGAGGTTGGCGAACAGGTAAAGAATATGTACCTGGAGCAATCTTCGCAAACTTCGGCCGATTTTCTCATCGAAGCCATAGAACTGGCCAATGAATGTGACCTGAAGTACAAATCGAGCCGAAACCCGAGGTTGTTGGTTGAACTCTGCCTGCTTCAGCTGGGTTCACTCACCAAAAAGGGTGAAAAAAAAAAGACTGACCCCAATAGTTACGTAATTCCACCGTCATTCTTCAAAGGTGTTGCATCCGGGCAGGAACCTGTTTCGGGGAATACAGGGATTAGAGAACAGGTTGCCAGGACAAGTGTAGATGATATTCCCGTCTCTTATGAAACCGTTGAACCACAACCTGCTACACCCGTTGTTAAGGAAAAAGTAATTGAAAGACCTCAGATCCTGGCCGAGCGTAATGCCAGGAAAGTATCGGCCCTATCTCTGAAAAGTATTCAGAAGAAACAACAGCTGAAGAAAGAACTCATTGCAAATCAACCGGATGAGGCTGATCTCCCTGTGTCTGAATTTACCGAATCCGAAATGCTTTCCGCGTGGAAGGACTACTCCAGGCAGGTAGAAAAGGACGGTAAGTACAACCTTCTCTCCCATCTCACCATGGGGACTCCCAAACTGGAAGGTTCGTTGATCCATCTGGTTTTTCCCAACGATACCATAAAAGTGGAAGTAGAAAGGGCTAAGTACGAGCTGCTCGGTTTCCTGAGAGACCGTCTTCAGAATTACGAGATCGATCTTTCCATCGAGGTCAATGAGACCGAGACAAAGCGCTATGTCTACACCGCCAGGGAAAAATTTGAAAAACTTCGGGAAAAGAATCCTTTGATCGATGACCTTCGGAAGGAATTCGATCTCGAAATATAAAATGCCATGGATAAGAAGATGCTGGGACTAAAACTACCTACCGATCCCAGGTGGGTGAATATTGTTGAAAAGAACATTGAGGAAATACTTACCGATCACGCCTATTGTGAGCAGAAAGCGGCATCTACGGCTATCTCGCTCATTATCGGCTACCCCGAATACAGCGAACTGGTTTCGGAAATGACACTGCTTGCCCAGGAAGAGATGAGTCATTTCAAAATGGTGCACGATCTGTTGCTTGAACGTGGATTGCACCTCGGTAGAGAGCGTAAGGATGCCTATGTGAACAATCTTATGAAATTCTTTCCGAAGGGAGGAAGCAGGAACGACCAACTAGTACACCGTCTGCTCTATGCTGCATTGATCGAGGCCAGAAGCTGTGAGCGTTTTCGATTGCTGAGCGAGGAGCTTGAAGACAAGAAACTTGCAAAATTCTATAGAAAATTAATGATCAGTGAAGCCAATCACTATACGATGTTCCTTTCATTTGCCAGGAAATACGGCGATCGTAAAGTTGTTGACACAAAATGGCAGGATCTGCTTACGTTTGAAGCCGAATTAATGAAAGACCTCGGAAAGGAAGAAACCGTTCACGGGTAGATCAGATATCCACCTCCATCTGTTTGGCCTTCTTCTCGTTGTACAGGCCTTTGATGATACCATCTGCAAGTCCGATCTTAGGAACATACATATTTTTCGCTTTGCTCCATTTCATTGCGGAAAGGTAAATGCGCGTTGCCGGAACGATCACATCGGCGCGGTCCGGATTCATCTGCAGCTGGAATATCCTTTCGTGATATGTATATGACTTCAGTTCTTCGTAAAACCGAGCCAGGTAGAAATAGCTCAATGGCTTCCCCAGCTTCTTATCACTGTGTTTGTAGATACTGTTGATGTTTCCCCCTGAACCGATACAATTGATCTTTTCGTACTTTTTAGTTTGTTTTTTGATCCAGTCCTTAACTTCGTCCCACATGGATTCCCGCACCATATCGTTGAGGATACGCACCGTACCCAATTCAAACGATCTCGATGTTACCACCTTTCCATTCGCAAATACAGTGAATTCGGTACTTCCACCTCCAACATCCACGTAGAGGAATACCTTGTCATTATCGATCAGTTCCCGTAAGTCTGTAGCTGCGATAATAGCCGCTTCGTCCTTTCCGTCTATGATCTGAATGTTAATACCCGTATCTTTTTTTATTCGCCTGGCGATCTCTTGTCCGTTTTTAGCTTCCCGCATAGCAGAGGTCGCACAGGCCCTGTATTTCTTCACCTTGTGGGTCTTCATCAGCAACTGGTAGGCGTTCATGGCATCGACCATTCGGTTGTAATTCTTTTCTGAAATGTTATCGTTCAGAAAAACATCCGCACCCAGCCGGATCGGAACCCGGACCAGGGAGGTCTTCTTGAATTGAACCAGCTCGTCTTTTTCAATTATCGTGGAAATTAATAGCCTTATCGCGTTGGAACCGATATCAATAGCGGCATATTTCTCAATGTTCAGCAAATCACTTCAATTTTTCTAAATAATACTCATACAATTTGAACTGGGAGCGAATAGCAGGTTTGTCATTTCGCCTGTAATCATTGTTCGAATCCTGGCTAATGATCCTGGCTTTTACGTTATCGCTCCAGGATATCTCAAAGGTATCATTTAATTCTTGTTTAATATCCTCATCGTAGATAGGGCAGGTTAGCTCCACCCTGTGATCCAGGTTACGCTGCATTAGGTCGGCCGAAGAGATATAATACTTAGGTTCTCCCGCGTTTTCGAAAATGAATAACCTGGGGTGTTCCAGGAATTTATCCACTATGCTTATCACCTCTATATTTTCGCTCATCCCTTCAACACCAGGGATCAGGCAGCATATTCCCCTAACGATCAATTTCACCTGTACTCCCGCCCTGCTCGCGTCGTAGAGCTTGTCGATCATCTTGAAATCGGATAAACTATTCAGCTTCAATTTTATTCCACTGGACAGTCCCGATTTATGATTCCTGATCTCCTTTTCGATCAGGTTGTTGATAGAGTTTCGTGTATAGTGGGGTGAAACGATCAGGTGCCTGTATTTTTTTATCTGGTAATTCACCTGGAAGAAATCGAACACTTTATTGATCTCCTTCCCTATCTTCTGGTTGTAGGTGAACAAGGTGTAGTCTGTGTAGATCCGCGCTGTTGTCTCGTTGAAGTTACCGGTACTGACAAAGGAGTAGCGCACCAGCTTTCCCTGTTCCACTCTTTCGATCACACAAGCCTTGCAATGTACTTTCAGGCCGGTCACACCGAAGATCAGCTTCACTCCTTCACTCTGCATCTCTTCGGCGTAGCTTATGTTGGCGGCTTCATCGAATCGCGCCTGGAGTTCGATCTGGCCAGTTACGTTCTTCCCGTTCTTCGCAGCATTTATGAGCGCGCTGGCGATCTGAGAGGCCTGTGCCAGTCGGTATATAGTGATCTTTATCGATTTTACATTCGGGTCCAGTGCAGCTTCCTTCAGGAATTTGACTACATAATTGAACGATTGGTATGGAGCATATAGCAGGAAATCCTTTTCTGCTATTTTTTCGAACAAACTTCCTTCCAATGACAATCCGGGGATACGCAGGGGTTCAATCACCGAATACAACAGGTCTTTTCGTCCCAGACTTGGAAATTTCATATAGTCCCTCCTGTTGTGATATCTTCCACCCGGAATAATACTATCCGTGCTGTCGATGCCCATCTTGTCCATCAGGAATCGCAGTGTCTCCTTGTCGATGTTCTTATCGTAAACAAATCGCACAGGATCTCCCGAACTCCTTCGTTCCACACTACGCGATATCTTTTCAAGGAAGCTTCTGCTCAGGTCGCTGTCAATATCAAGCTCAGCATCACGTGTGATCTTTATCATATGAGCAGTGATGCTCTCGTAGTTAAAGATGTTGAAGATATTCCCCATACACCTGCGTATGAGGTTGTCCAGCATGATGATGTACTGCTTGTTACCTTCCGTCGGTAAAACCACGAAACGTTCAACAGTTCGCGGGATCTCAATGAGTGCGTAGTTGATCTTGTTCTCGAAGGTTTCATCGGTTTTGGACATCACCATTTTCACCGCCAAATAAGCTGCACTATCCTTTAGACTGGGAAATTCATCCAATTCACCGATCATAATGGTTACCAGGGCCGGACTTACTTTTCGGATAAAAAAATCGATTATGAATTTGTCCTGTTCCGGGCTTAGCTGGGTCTCATCAATGATATAGATATCCTCGTTCTCCAGTTCCTTCTGAATGCTATTCAGAATACTAAGACTTGTGGCCTGTTGTTCGATCACCGTCTTTGTGATCTCCTCCAGTAATTCTGTTGCCGAAATACCACCTAAGGCGCTTCTTCCACCCTTTCCTGCTTCAACGATCCTCTTGATCGTGGCATAGCGCACCTTGAAGAACTCATCGAGGTTATTGGAGAAGATCCCGACAAATCTAAGCCGTTCAATAAGCGGCACAGTGGTATCCTCCGCTTCCTGTAATACCCGGGCATTGAATTGAAGCCAGCTTAGCTCCCTGTTCCTGTATTGATTTTTTTGAGTCTTCGGAAGGGTGGGCATCATTCTTTTTCTTTAAAATGACGGGGGAATATCAGGGCTTTGGTCTTTCCCGTTGTAATTTCACTCCAGGAATCGACATCGAATTTAATACTTACAAAACCACTGGTAGGAAGGTTGTCGATGTATTCGCTCCCCAGCATATTCACTATCGAGGTAAACGCGTGATTATGCCCTACGATCATAACTCGATCCAGTTCGTTGTCGAGATTTTTGATAATTTCCATCACGCTCTGCCCACTGAAATCGTATAGGGAATGATC
>JAUIIU010000047.1 GCA_030431695.1 Bacteroidia bacterium
CCTGGGCGATATGCTGTACATCTTGTGCGGGACTATCATTGAACACGGCCTTCAGCATAAGATAGAAGAAGTCTTCGAGGAGATTCAACGTAGCAATATGAGTAAACTGGGTGCCGATGGCCAGCCGATCTATCGGGAAGATGGAAAAGTATTAAAAGGGCCGAATTACTTCAAACCGGATATAGAGACGATACTGAGGAAATAACAAATCTCAATAGTCCAAATCACAAATAATAATCAAGTTCCAAAATGCCACCAACTTGAACGTGGAACTTGTTAATTGTAATTTATTTGTTATTTGATAATTGTAATTTGGAGCTTAACACACCTGGTGCCTCCAGTTGAACGGGTCCTCCGAACGGTTGTACTGAATGTCCATTAACTTCTGTTTCAGCATCGAAGCATAACTGTCTGCCAGTACCGGGAGATCGTAGGTCTGGTCATTATGACTGAACGCACTGATAGGACTGATCACGGCAGCAGTTCCGGCGCCGAATATCTCCATCAATTCTCCATTCTTGTATGCTTCCTTCACTTCGGAAACCTTCACACTCCTCACTTCCGCCTGTATTCCGAGATGTTCGGCAAGTTTGAGCAGGCTCTTCCGGGTAACGCCATCAAGTATGCGATCACTGGTTGGCGCGGTCACCAGGGTATCGCCAAATCGGAAGAAAATATTCATGGTTCCGGCTTCCTCAAGGTACTCATGAGTGTGTGAGTCGGTCCAGATCACCTGGTTGAATCCTTTTTCCTTGGCGAGGTTGGTTGGGTAGAACTGCGCACCGTAATTACCAGCAGCTTTCGCAAAGCCAACGCCTCCATCGGCTGCTCTGCTGTAATGCTCCGAGAAGACTACTTTTACTTCCCCGGTGTAGTAGGCCTGAGCTGGTGATAACAGAATATAGAATCTATATTCGTTGGCCGGAGAGGCAGAAACACCTACTTGAGTAGCCATTGCGAAAGGACGAATGTAGAGGGAGTTGCCAATTCCGGGTTTGATCCATTCCTTGTCCATTTCAAGTATCCTGTGCATTGCGCCAAAGAATAATTCCTTCGGGAACTCTGGAATAGCCATTCTTTTTGACGACTTATTGATCCTTTTGAAATTCTCCTCCGGGCGAAACAGGAATACACCTCCATTGTCGTCCTTATACGCCTTCATTCCTTCAAACACTGCTTGTCCGTAATGAAACACCTTGGCAGCTGGTGAAATGGACATAGGTCCGTAAGGGATGATACGCGCATCCTGCCATTTTCCGTCCTTGAAATCACAACAGAACATATGATCGGTAAAAACAGTACCGAACTCGAGCGAGCCGAAATTTACATCCTGGATTCTTGATTTTTGAGTTCGTTCAACGGTGATATTGGCGGGAATCGTAATGCTCATTGGGAGGGTTGTTTAGACCACAAAATTAGGTAAAAAATTAACCATATAAAACGTAAAAATTTCATAAAATTGCAGTATCTTATTAGCTTATAATTTAATATCAAAAGACAACTTAAATGAGAAGAATTTTATTGATAATTGCAGCTGTAGCACTGGTATTTTCCTGTAAGAACACTGAAGAAAAACAGGAGACGGCAATCGCTGGTGAAGACGCAGCACAGAGCGTAGAATACACTTCATTTGGTGAAGAGATCTCAATGGCCGACGCCATGTCATACGAGGCGGCAGCCGAGAAATACAAAACCATAAAACCCGGCGATACTATCAACATGAAGTTCAAGTCTAAGGCGAATTCCGTTTGTCAGAAAAAAGGCTGCTGGATGAAAGTCGCGATGGGTGACGATGAGGTTATGGTTACTTTCAAGGATTACGGATTCTTTATGCCGAAAAATCTTGCTGAAAGCGATTTGAATGAAGTTGTGATGAACGGAAAGGCATTCGTTTCTGAAATGTCTGTGGAAGAACAGAGACACTATGCAGAAGATGCTGGAAAATCACAGGAAGAGATCGATGCCATCACCGAAGTAAAGAGAACACTTTCTTTCGAAGCAGACGGTGTCCTGGTAAAAATGTAGTATGCGGATCTTTGGATATTTTGTTTTAGCCGCACTTCTGGTCTCATGTAATTCAAAAAAGGAGGAACCGACGGTTTCGGTGGTGAAATCACCTGATATGGAGATCTATACTCCTTCGGAAATGGCCAACCACATGAATTATATGTACGAATACAACGAGGCCCTGAAAAGCCGTATTCTGAAAGGAGACACCATAGGGGATTACCCTGTGGATTTTGAAATCTTGTACAGTGCGGAATTGACAGATCCTACGGATAGGGATGATTTTTTCGAACTCTTTTCGAATCATTTTATTGAAAGACAAAAAGAGATATTTGACGAGGAGAGCGAGATTCCGGTAAAAGACAGGTACAACAGCGCGATAAACCTTTGTATCAGCTGTCATAATACCACCTGTATCGGGCCAATTCCGAGGATCAAGAAACTGCTTATACAATAATACCTTGAAACGCAAATTCCTTATAACCGGCGACGGATCCATTACGATCCACCTGCCGGAATGGAATGAACAATATCACTCAAAACATGGCGCGCTTGCCGAAGCCCGCCATGTTTTTATTTCCAGCGGATTACATTTCCTTCGAAACAACAATGTTGATGCGCCTGTACGGATCCTCGAGATCGGTTTTGGAACAGGCTTGAACGCCTTTCTCACATTGCTCGATTCACAACTGCAGGGATACGAGGTGGAATACACCGGCGTGGAAGCCTACCCGGTTTCAGAAGAGGAGATCGAAAAGCTAAACTACGCCGAACTCGCTTCAGGTTCGCAGGATGTCTTTAAAAGAATGCACGAACTACCCTGGGAAATACCTGCTGAACTGCTTCCAGGATTTCAGTTATTGAAACAAAAGAAGTTCTTTTCAGAAATAAACAACACCGATACTTATCACCTGGTTTATTTCGATGCCTTCGGGCCTCGTGTACAACCCGAATTATGGACCGAAGAGATCTTCGGCAAAATGTTCCGGGCCATGAAGGAAGGTGGGGTTCTGGTTACTTATTCCGCTAAAGGAAGTGTAAGGCGAGCAATGCAGGCGGTAGGTTTCGAGGTGGAGAGACTACCCGGTCCTCCCGGTAAACGCGAGATGTTACGCGCCGTGAAACCGTCCTAAACTTCCGTTAAAGGGATTGACATTCCTTTGAATTTGCCATAAATTCACAGAAAAATTCATGAAGATCCTCATTACCGGTGCTACCGGCCTCATTGGGACACACCTCAGCAAGACACTTCTGCGAGAAGGGCATACGATACACTTTCTTACCACGAGTCGGACGAAGATCACTTCCGAAGAAAACTACCTTGGATTTTACTGGGATCCGGCCAAAGGTGAACTGGATGCTTCTGCCATGGAAGGCGTAAGTGCGATCATCCACCTGGCAGGCGCAACGGTTTCCAAAAGATGGACAAGGGCCTATAAGGAGAAGATTATGAACAGCAGGCTGGAATCGGCAGCTCTGCTTTATTCTTTTCTGAAATCCAACCCACACCGGGTAACACATTTTATTTCTGCAAGTGGAGTAGGGATATACCCGTCGAACGATAGCATCCATACCGAAACCACAACAGAGACCGATACCGGATTCCTTGCCGAAGTGGTGAAAGCCTGGGAAGGATCTGCTCATCGGTTTGAAACACTCGGAATGAAGGTTAGTATAGTCCGAACTGGTGTTGTCCTGGCCTCAGATGGAGGGGCACTAAAGGAAATGGCCAAACCGGTAAGAACGGGGTTTGGAGCCGCCCTGGGATCCGGCAATCAATGGCAGTCCTGGATCCACATAGATGATATGGTGCGTGTCTATGTCGAGATATTGAAGCAAGGCTGGTCGGGAATTTACAACGCCGTTGCACCCAACCCTGTTACTAATGAGGAGTTGACCGCAGGTATTGCAATAGCCCTGGGAAAGCGTATATGGCTTCCGAACGTGCCGTCTTTTGTGCTGCGACTGGTACTGGGCGAAATGGCCGATATTGTCCTGGATGGCCAGCGGGTGAGTCCGGAGAAACTGCGATCTCATGGATTTGAATATAAATACCCGCAACTGGATGCTGCACTGCGAGATCTGCTGTAATCCACATTCTTCTCTGCTCTACCTCGTTTACCTGAAGTTGTCCTTCTGAAAATATTCTTGTGACATTTTGGCATTATACAAGAATTGGCAATACTTTTGCATCCTCACATTTAGATTGAAAATCTACGTTTTACATGAGTAAAAAAGGCAAAAAAGAAACGGCAGTAGCTGAAGAGGAACTGGAAATTAAAAACGCAGCCGGTTCCGAAGATAAAAAGGAGAAAGAACAATCGAAGGAAGAGCGTCTTGCAGATGAACTTCAGGGTGAAAAGGACCGCTACCTGCGTTTATTCGCTGAATTTGAGAATTACAAGAAGCGGACGAGCAAGGAGCGTATTGAACTTTTCAAAACGGCCAGCGAGGAGGTCATGGTGGCGTTGTTGCCGGTGATCGATGATTTCGACAGGGCGTTGAAGGAGATAGAGAAATCGGAAGACGACAGCCTCTTACAGGGTGTGGAACTGATCAGCAACAAACTGAGGGAAACGCTTCGCTCCAAAGGACTGGCCCCGGTGGGTACCCAGAATGGCGACACTTTTGATGCTGAAATTCACGAAGCAGTGACCCAGATCCCGGCTCCTTCCGAAGATATGAAAGGCAAGATCATCGATGTGATCGAGAAAGGTTATACCCTGGGAGATAAGATAATTCGCTACCCGAAGGTGGTGATCGGACAGTAACGAGATGAAAGAGGATTTTTACGACATTTTAGGCGTTTCCAAGAACGCTTCAGCATCCGAGATCAAGAAAGCCTATAGGAAAAAGGCTATCGAGTATCACCCGGATAAGAACCCGGGCGATGCAAAGGCAGAGGAAATGTTCAAGAAAGCCGCGGAGGCATACGAAGTACTCAGCGACCCTGATAAGAAAGCGAGATACGACCAATTTGGTCACCAGGCATTCGAAGGCGGTGGCTTTGGTGGCGGTGGTATGAATATGGAAGATATCTTCAGCCAGTTCGGTGATATCTTCGGAAGTGCTTTTGGCGGTGGGGGTTTTGGTGGCTTCAGCGGTTTCGGTGGTGGCCAAAGACGAGTTAAGGGTAGTAACCTTAGGATACGGGTGAAACTTACCCTGGAAGAGATCGCCAATGGTGTCGATAAGAAGATCAAAGTAAAGCGCAAGAAAGTCGCCCAGGGAACTACATATAAGACTTGTGGAACCTGTAACGGACAGGGCCAGGTGACGCGTATTCAGAATACTATCTTAGGGCGAATGCAAACCGCAAGTACCTGTTCCACCTGTGGTGGTACGGGTCAGGTGATCGACAAAAAACCAGCTAACGCCGATGCACACGGAATGTTACTTACGGAAGAAACCGTCTCTATAAAGATACCTGCCGGAGTAGTGGACGGAATGCAGCTGAAAGTATCAGGTAAGGGTAACGAAGCGCCGGGCGGAAATGGAATAGCCGGAGATCTGCTCGTGGCCATTGAGGAAGTACCTCATCAAACCCTCCAGCGGGAAGGAGATAACCTGCACTACGATCTGTATATCAGTTTCTCCGACGCGGCCCTGGGAACTTCCAAAGAGATCGATACGGTAACCGGGAAGGTTCGTATCAAAATAGAACCAGGAACGCAAAGTGGAAAGATCCTCCGATTGCGTAAAAAAGGAGTTCCTAGCGTTAATGGTTACGGTACCGGGGACCTCCTGGTGCACGTAAATGTTTGGACGCCAAAGTCACTGAGCAAAGAGCAAAAGGAATTTTTTGAGAGCATGCGTTCCGATGATCATTTTCAGCCAAACCCGGAGAAAGAGGACAAATCCTTCTTTGAGAAAGTGAAGGATATGTTTTCTTAATATTAACCCCCAGTTTAAATATTTTTTATATATATTTGGTTTGTCACTAATCTTTTAGTGATAATTTTTCTTTTTCATAGCAATTTTTTTCCCACCCTTTTAGTAATATTAGGGTGGGTTTTGCATTTTTAAGCGGGTTCCGATCTCGAAGTAAAATGTGAATATGTGGCTGTGAAAAACTCAAAATCAATGGTTAAATTGTAAGATGTTCACCTGGATTTGTGTAACAATTCCATGCCGATATCTACAAACAAACGCATTGTCGTTCACTTGAGCAAAGCGATGACAATTCGATATCTTTACGCCAACAAAAAATTCTATGGACAATCTTTTAGTTGCGAGCAACGTTTCCAAGTCATTTGGTGAATTTACCGCGTTGAACGACATATCTGTATCGGTTCCTCGAGGGAGTGTATTCGGGTTGCTGGGGCCAAATGGAGCCGGAAAAACCACCTTTATCAGAATTATCAACCAGATCACCATGCCGGACAGCGGTGAAGTGCTTCTGGATGGCCATCCCCTGAAGCCGGAGGACATACGTCATATCGGTTACCTCCCCGAAGAGCGCGGTTTGTACAAATCGATGAAAGTTGGGGACCAGGCACTCTACCTTGCACAGTTGAAGGGCCTGTCGAAACAGGAAGCAAGGAAGCGATTGAAACACTGGTTCGAGAGGCTTGAAATAGGGGATTGGTGGAATAAGAAGATTCAGGAGTTGTCCAAGGGTATGGCGCAGAAGATACAGTTCGTGGTCACTGTTCTGCATGAACCCAAGTTACTTATTTTCGATGAACCCTTCAGCGGTTTCGACCCTATAAACGCCAACCTTATCAAGGATGAGATCCTTCGTTTGCGGGACAATGGTGCTACCGTGATATTTTCAACCCACAGGATGGAATCGGTGGAGGAGATGTGCGACCATATTGCCCTCATCCACCAATCGAACAAGATACTGGACGGCAAACTTGTCGATATCAAAAGAGCCCATCGTTCGAATACTTATGAAGTAGGGCTGATTGCCGAGAACCATTCCGAAGTGGAAAGTAGACTGAAGGAACGTTTCGAGCTATTTCCTGCCGATTTCAAGACGATCAACGACGAATTCCAGAGAAATGTCAGGATTTCAGATTCGGAAACGGCCAACGACCTGATCTCTTTCCTTACTTCAAAAGGGCAGCTCACTCATTTTGTTGAAGTTGTGCCTTCTGCCAACGACATCTTCATTCAAACCGTTAAGAACAGCTAAAATCCTCAGTATGAATCACCTTCAGTTAATCATTAAAAGAGAATATCTGAACAAGGTTAAGAACAAGACCTTTATCATTATGACCTTCCTGAGTCCGCTGATCATGGTTGGAATAGGCACCCTGGTGGGCTATCTGTCACAGCTGAACAATGATAAAGTTCGAACCATTTCGGTACTGGATGAGAGTGGTTTGTTCAGTGATGAATTTGAAAGCGACGACAATCTTATCTATGAATTGATGGATGGTGCCGGCCTGGAAGACGCCAAGACGATAGTGGAAAGCTCTGGTAATTATGGACTTCTATATATTCCGAAAGTGGATTCACTCGATCAGTTATCGGAACGCATAACCTTTTATTCTGAGGATTCACCCTCACCGATATTGTTGGATGAAATAGAGGATGCCATCGCGGCAAAGGCTAATTTTCTCAAACTGAAAGAAGCGGGTCTGGATCCTCGTCAGATCGAGAAACTAAGAATTCGTGTCAATACAAAACTCGAGACCTTTGGGGGGGAAAAGACCTCCAAGCTCAGCATTGGTCTGAAACTTGGATTCGGTGGCCTTGCGGGTTACCTGCTCTTTATGTTCATTATCATCTACGGAAATATGATCATGCGAAGTGTGATAGAAGAAAAGACGAGCAGGATCATCGAGGTCATCATATCATCTGTAAAGCCGATAAAATTATTGCTGGGTAAGATCATTGGAACGTCACTGGCCGGCGTAACCCAATTCTTAGCCTGGGTAGTGCTGATCGGGATATTCTCCTTTGTCATTGCCGCTATCTTCGGAATAGATAACGGAGCCATGCAACAGCAGGACGCTCTGGAACAGGCACAGGCAATCGCCGGAAGTGAAGATTTTGTGCAGGAATTCATAAAGGAATTCTTCCATTTGCCACTGCTGAACCTGGTGATCATGTTCATACTGTTCTTCATAGGTGGTTACCTTACGTATGCTTCACTGTATGCCGCCATTGGTGCAGCGGTGGATAGTGAGACCGACACCCAGCAGTTCATGCTGCCGATACTCATGCCCTTGATCCTGGCGGTCTATGTGGGCGTCTTTACCGTGATAGACAACCCACACGGAACGGTTTCCCAGGTATTTTCATTCATTCCACTCACTTCTCCGGTGGTCATGCTGATGCGTATACCTTTCGGGGTTCCTTTATGGCAACAAATCCTTTCAGTAGTGATTTTATTTGCTACATTTATAGTAACCGTTTGGTTTGCCGCGAAAATATACCGTGTTGGAATTCTGATGTACGGTAAAAAGGCGAGTTATAAGGAATTGATCAAGTGGCTTAAATATTAATAATGATTCAGGAAGAGAATGTAACTGATACCTTGGAAGAGGTTGTAACCCAGGACATCTGGGGGTCGATAAAAGAGTTCCTCAATTGGGGTTTTCACTTTGGTGAAGGAGAGAACAGGATCGACCTTACCATTGGGTTATTGCTGTTACTGGTAATGACCTTTATTATTGCCGGTTTTCTTCTGAAGATGATCCGTAAGCTCTTCACAAGGAGGATGGATGTGATCGATACGCAGAAGTTCATCAGCGTTTTCAAGTTCATAAAATACGTGGTGTACATCATCGTGGTATTCTCCGTCTTAAGTGTTGCCGGGGTCAATATTACACCATTTCTTGCTGCATCCGCTGCACTGCTTGTTGGATTGGGGCTTGCCTTACAGGAACTATTCCAGGATATCATTGCCGGTATCTTTATTATTACTGATAAGTCGTTGCTGGTAGGTGATATCATAAAAGTGGAGGATACGGTTGGCCGGGTGATCGATATCAAACTCCGAACAACCCGTGCCATCACCCGTGATGACAAAGTGATCATTATTCCCAATCACAAATTCATCAGTGATACTATCTTAAATTACACTCAAAATCATAATACCACTCGTGAGAGCGTTGTTGTAGGAGTGAAATATGGTAGCGATACACGGCTGGTGGAAAAACTATTGATAGAATGTGCGATGGAACAAAAGGGCGTTCTTAAAAAACCGAATCCATTTGTTTTGTTTTCAGATTTTGGTGACTCTGCACTGATCTTCACTCTTAATTTCTATATAGGGGATAGTTTTATCGACCCCAGTATAAAAAGTGATATACGCTTCAGAATAGTTCCCACAACGCGATGTGCACCTATTTCCAACCGAACCCTCAAATCAATAAATTACTACGGCATCGGTAAACTTTCAATAATATATTCGGTATTGCTATGCCTTATCTGTGGATTCGCTTCGGCTTTGGCCCAGACTACCGATATTGCACGTATCGAGTATACCTTTTTACCCCAGCACAACTCTAATAACAGTATAAATCGGTTTCGTGCATTTGTGAATTACCCCATCCCAATGAAGTGGGAGGGCAGTTACCTGGTACCCGGGATAGAATACAGGAACGTGGACCTGGATATCGAAGACCCTGTGCCCTTTGAAACAGAGAACCTCCGGAAATTCCAGACCTTTAGAATGTCCATGGGGTATACGTTCAAAGCGGGTCAACTATGGCGCCTTGGTTTTAAAGCCGGGGTCGAGATCGTTTCCAATTTTGAGCAACGAACTGCAAGGGCTTCCGATTTACGGTTTACAGGGGGTGCGTTTATCATCCGGGATCGTTCTGCCGATTCGATCGAGAAGAAAGACAGGCTAATAGTTGGTTTGCAGTATTCCACCAATGCAGGTAGGCCGTTTCCGTTACCAATTGTAAATTATTACAGGAAGTTTCACCCCAATTGGTCCTATACCGTCGGTGTTCCGAAGATGAATCTCAAACATTTCATCGGGAAGAAGAGTGCGGTACAGAGCTTTATCTCGGTGGATGGGTTCTTTTCTAATATTCAGAACGACCTGCCCATACCGGATTCCGAAGGGAATTTAGCTGTGGCCGATAATATTTCCATGACCACCATTATGGGAGGATTGGGTTACGAATACTTCTTTACAGACCATATTTTGTTCTATTTTTACGGGGCTTACACCGGCTATAACGAGATCCGGTTGCGGGATACCAACAGAAACAGCTTGTATAAACTGAACGAGGAAAATACTTTTTATCTTAGAAGCGGAATTAAACTTAAAATTTAAAAATGCCAAAAATACTGATCATTGAAGATGAGGCTGCCATCCGAAGAGTGTTGGTGAAGATACTTTCTGAAGAAAGCGATACCTACGAAGTTCTTGAAGCTGAAGACGGCCTGGAAGGGATAGAAAAGATCAAAAAGGAAGATTATGACCTGGTGCTTTGTGATATTAAAATGCCGAAAATGGACGGAGTAGAAGTACTGGAAGCGGTGAAAAAGATCAAACCCGAAGTGCCCATAGTTATGATTTCCGGGCATGGCGACCTGGACACAGCCGTGAATACCATGCGCCTCGGTGCCTTCGATTATATCTCCAAACCCCCGGACCTGAATCGACTGCTGAATACTGTTCGCAATGCCCTGGATCGCAAAGAACTTGTTATCGAGAACAAACGCCTGAAAAAGAAGGTGAGCAAGAACTACGAAATGGTGGGAGATTCCAAGGCAATTACGCAGATCAAGGAAATGATCGAAAAGGTGGCTCCTACCGAAGCCAGGGTCCTGATCACGGGCCCGAACGGTACAGGAAAGGAACTGGTGGCCCACTGGTTGCACCAGAAAAGTGAACGTGCCGGTGGTCCTATGATAGAAGTCAATTGTGCAGCCATCCCCAGCGAACTTATAGAAAGTGAACTTTTCGGTCATGTGAAAGGCGCCTTTACATCGGCAAATAAGGACAGGGCCGGGAAATTCGAAGCGGCCAACGGCGGAACTATCTTCCTCGATGAAGTAGGAGATATGAGCTTGTCGGCACAGGCCAAGGTGCTGCGTGCCCTTCAGGAAAACAGGGTTCAGCGTGTGGGAAGTGATAAGGACATCAAAGTGGATGTGAGAGTGGTTGCGGCCACCAACAAGAACCTGAAAGAAGAAATAGAAGAAGGCAGATTCCGTGAAGACCTCTACCACAGGCTGGCGGTCATCCTGATCCAGGTTCCACCACTGAATGACCGCAGGGAGGATATCCCTTTGCTTGTCGAGTATTTCACGCAGAAGATCGCGGATGAGCACGGTACGGCTCAAAAGAAATTTTCAGAAAAAGCATTGAAGAAGCTTAAGGAATACGACTGGACAGGGAATATCCGCGAGCTAAGGAACGTCGTTGAACGTCTCATAATCCTCGGTAACGCAGAAGTGAGTGAGGAAGACGTAAAGCTCTTCGCTTCAAAATAGAATATGATGAAACCGGTATCAATAGACAATTACAAGATTTCGGAAAAGGTAAACCTGCGTTCACTTAAGACGCTCGAGGATTTCAATACAGATGAAGACACCCTCGAGGATGCCCTGAAAGACACACGAAAGGACTTGGGCAAATTGCAGGACACCATGTACGCTCATGGTAAATACGCGGTACTGGTGTGCCTCCAGGGAATGGATACGGCCGGGAAAGACAGCCTGATCCGTGAAGTGTTCAAGGATTTTAATGCCAGGGGTGTGGTGGTACACAGTTTTAAGGTGCCCACCGAACTCGAACGCAAACACGATTACCTTTGGCGGCATTATATCGCATTGCCCGCTAGGGGAAAATTCGGGGTTTTCAATCGCACACATTACGAGAATGTTCTTGTGACCAGGGTGCATCCCGAATACATCCTCGGAGAATACCTGCCCGATGTGAATAGCACGGACGATATAGACGACGAATTCTGGGACAGGCGATTCGAACAGATCAATAATTTCGAGAAGACCATAGCAGAGAACGGTATCCTGATCTTTAAATTCTTTCTGAATCTTTCAAAGGAGGAACAGAGAGACCGTTTGCTGCGAAGACTCCGCAAGAAAGAAAAAAACTGGAAATTCTCTCCCGGCGACCTGGATGAACGCGAACTTTGGGACAAATACCTTGATTGTTACGAGGATATACTGAACCGGTCGTCTACCTCTCATGGACCATGGTACGCGATCCCGGCCGATAGCAAACCGGCGGCAAGGTATATTGTAGCTTCTGTATTGCTTCAGGAATTGTCGAAATACACAGATATCAAAGAACCCGAACTCGACCCGGAGGTCATGGCAAAACTTTCAGAATACAGAGAACGACTTGAAAATGAATAAAAGGAGATCTCAAATCATCTTACACTATGAAGAAAAATAATTGGAAAGACATACGCAATTTGGCAGTTGTATTACTATTTCTTTTTGGTCTTACGCTGAGCCATGCTCAGCAAGTGAATAAAGAGGATTCACTCATGCTTCGGAAGATCTACGATGCCGCACTCCTGAACGGGAAAAGCTACGACTGGCTGGATCATTTGTCGAATGAGATCGGTGGCCGGTTGTCCGGATCCCCGGAAGCCGAACTGGCTGTGAAATACACGGAGGCTGAATTAACGAAACTCGGCCTTGATAAAGTTTGGCTTCAGCCGGTCATGGTGCCAAAATGGACCCGCGGTGTAAAGGAATACGCATATATAGAAACAGCCCCCGGGATTTCCTCTACAACCAATATTTGTGCCCTGGGAGGATCGGTTGCGACTCCGGTCGGCGGACTTAAAGCTCATGTGGTTGAAGTGAAGGATTTCGAAGAATTGAAAACACTGGGCAGGGAAGCTGTCGAAGGCAAGATCGTATTCTACAACCGTCCCATGCAGGCAAATCTCATCAACACTTTCCGGGCTTACGGCGGATGTGTGGACCAGCGATATGCTGGTGCGATGGAAGCCGCTAAATATGGTGCCGTGGGTATTGTGGTTCGTTCGATGAACCTTCGAAAGGACGATCTGCCTCATACCGGCTCCATGAGCTATGGGGATACCCCGGCAGAACAGAGGATCCCGGCCTGTGCTATCAGTACCAATGGAGCGGATTACCTTAGTAACGCTTTAAAACTGATGCCAAAACTGAAATTCTACTTTCGCCAAAATTGTAAAACTTACCCGGATGTGCAATCCTATAACGTCATAGGGGAGATCAAGGGAACTACCTACCCAAACCGGTATATGATCGTTGGGGGACACCTGGATTCCTGGGATCTTGGTGATGGTTCACATGACGACGGCGCCGGGTGTGTGCAGTCCATGGAAGTGTTGCGTCTGTTCAAAGAAACCGGATATCGCCCGAAACACAGTATTCGGGTTGTACTGTTCATGAACGAGGAGAACGGGCTCAGAGGAGGGCGAAAATATGCTGAAGAAGCAAAGCTGAAACGCGAAAAACACGTCTTCGCCCTGGAAAGTGATGCCGGCGGATTTACACCAAGAGGTTTTTCTTTTGATACGGATGAGGAGAATTTCAGTCAGATTGAAAGCTGGAAACCCCTGTTCGAACCCTACCTGATCCACTCATTTGTCCGCGGTGGCAGTGGTGCGGACATCGGGCCATTAAAGGATGGTTCCCTGGTGCTGGCAGGCCTTCGCCCCGATACCCAACGTTATTTTGATCATCATCATGCCGAGAACGATACCTTTGATGCTGTGAATAAACGCGAGCTTGAACTGGGAGGTGCCACTATGGCCAGCCTGGTTTACCTGATGGATAAATACGGTACTAGAAGCGAATTGAAGGAAGTAAAGAACTGATCATGAGTTTCCTGAAGGCGGAATGGAAGAGATTATCGCTTGTGAATTACGAGGTCGATCCCGATCTATTAAAACCATTTCTGCCATATAGAACAGAACTCGATCTTTGGAAAGATACCTGCTACGTGAGTTTAGTGGGTTTTCTTTTTATGAACACTCGTGTTTTGGGCGTGAAATTTCCCTTTCACGTGAATTTTGAAGAGATCAACCTGCGGTTCTATGTTCGTCATTTCGATGGTGAGAAATGGAGGCGCGGTGTGGTCTTCATCCGCGAGATCGTGCCTAAACCCCTGATCACTTTTGTAGCCAATACCTGGTACAACGAGCATTACGCTACCAGGAGGATGTTTCATCGCTGGGATCGCTCTGGTGAACAGATGGAGACTACCTACGGTTATTGGGAAAAAGGTCGCAAACAGTCTTTTTCGCTCTTTACATCCAACGATGCCAAGCCATTTCCCGTCGGATCCGAGACTGAGTTCATCACCGAGCACTACTGGGGTTATAGCGCAATTGAAGAAAATAGCACCACCGAATATGAGGTCACCCATCCCCGATGGAATACCTACGAGGTGAAGGATTATTCTATAGATTTCGATTTCGCACTGGCCTACGGTGACCATTTTAACTTCCTGAACGAGCAACAACCCCGCTCGGTCATGCTGGCAGAAGGATCCGAAATCACCGTCGAATCCAAAAAGGTGTTGAAGTAGCACAAATAGCCTGCACGAAACATACAGCTTCCTTACCTTTGCTGAAAACTTAACCAAGGTGCTGGCCCAATACACCAAAGAATTCCGATATAACTATCGACTAGCAATGCCCGTGATCCTCGGTATGCTGGGGCATACAGTGGTTGCCCTGGTGGATAATATCATGGTTGGGCAGTTGGGTACGGCCGAATTGGCAGCTGTTTCCCTTGGAAATAGTTTCATGTTCATCGCCATGTCCCTGGGCATAGGATTTTCGACCGCGATCACCCCGTTGATCGCAGAAGCCGATGGTGAAAACAATTTTTCCAAGGGAAAATCAACCTTCAAACACGGCCTGTTCCTGTGCACCGTTCTGGGGATCGCTCTGTTCCTGGTGGTTTTTATCGCAAAGCCCCTGATGTATCATATGAATCAGCCCGAAGAGGTGGTACACCTGGCAATGCCTTACCTTAACCTTGTTGCTGTTTCCCTGGTTCCCCTGATCATATTCCAGGCCTTCAAGCAATTCAGCGACGGACTCTCCATGACCCGCTACCCGATGTATGCCACCATACTGGCAAATATCGTGAACGTGGTACTGAATTACATTTTTATCTTCGGAAAGTTGGGAATGCCCCAGTTAGGGGTGGTGGGAGCTGCTATCGGGACACTGGCTTCCAGGGTTATCATGGTGGCTTATCTCTGGTATTTGTTGTCACAGCATCACAAATCGAGAGAGTTCGTATTGCACATAAAGATCTTCCGATTGACAAAGCGAATGCTCAACAAAATAATGAGCCTGGGCTTCCCGTCCTCACTCCAAATGTTCTTTGAAGTGGCGATCTTTACTGCTGCCATCTGGCTTTCAGGCATACTGGGAAAGAATCCGCAGGCAGCCAACCAGATAGCCCTGAATTTATCATCCATGACCTTCATGGTTGCTATGGGCTTTAGCGTGGCAGCTATGGTACGTGTGGGAAATCAAAAAGGATTGCAGAGGTTCAGGGAACTTCGACGAATCGCGTTTTCGATCTTCCTGCTTTCCGTACTGCTTGCAATCGTCTTTGCTATCCTGTTCGTTATTTTCAGGGAGGCGTTGCCGAAACTATATCTCGACTATGATAACAAAGCCGAGTTTGCCGATAATTTCCAGGTGGTTACAATAGCGGCAAAGCTCCTGCTGATCTCCGCCATCTTCCAGATTTCGGATACAATACAAGTGGTTGTGCTGGGAGCGCTCAGGGGAATGCAGGATGTAAAGATTCCAACCCTGATCACTTTCATCGCTTATTGGTTGATAGGTTTCCCGATCTCCTATTACCTCAGTATGATAGGAGACTATGGCAGTTCCGGTATCTGGATCGGGTTACTGGCAGGACTCACCGCCAGTGGAGTTATGCTTTTTTTTAGGTTTAACTACTTGTCGAACAAGATGATACGTGTGAATGCTGAAACCGAATGATTTTAGCCGTCTGAATTTATAAAAACCGACCCTGTTTTAATAAATCCCGACCACCAACATTTTGAACCCGGTAAAAATCAAACTAGTTTAGAGCAACAATCAATCAAACCCTGGCGCATATTCGTTTCGGGGAGCGAACCAGCCAAATATCGGTAAGCGATCATAGTTGAAAAGTTATTTTTGTTTAGTATTTGATCCCGGGCTACGCCCGGGATTTTTTATTTCTCGTATTTTTACTGAAAATAATATTATGGACCTCCCGAAATTCCTGCTTGGTGACAATACCGATTTTCCCGATGCAATTTTTGTCGTACATACAGAATTCCCCCGATTTGTGATCAATCTCGCCAATGATGAGGTGGAATGGTTGGAAGAATTCGATCAGCACGACCAGGAGGAACTGGAATCAGAAACCGAGAATTGCATCAAAGAGGCAACCGAATTTTACGATCGGGAGGTAGCCCGGTACGAAGATGATTGAGACTCTGCTCACATACGATACCGAATTATTTCTCTTCCTGAATAACCTGGGCACCGAACGCTGGGACGGTTTTTGGCACATCGTCACAGAGAAGTGGTCTTCCATCCCCCTTTATGTAATTATGCTTTACCTGGTTTATCGTCACTATGGCTGGAAGGGAACACTGGTTGTTTTGGTGTCTGTTGCTCTAATGATTACGGCAACGGACCAACTAGCCAATTTGTTCAAATACGGGATCGAACGTCCCAGACCTTGTCGGGTAGAGGCTTTGCAATCACAGATGCGCCCCCTTGTGGATGGTGTGGGTTGCGGACGATTCGGGTTTTTCTCTGCCCACGCTGCCAGTTCGATGGCTGCTGCTGTTTTCCTTGGCTTAGCACTACGTAAATATTATCGATACCTTCCTTTTCTTTTATTGTTTTGGGCGGTGATCGTAGCCTACAGTAGAATCTACCTGGGTGTTCATTACCCTCTCGATATCATAGCCGGGATGTTCTTCGGAGGGATGTTAGGATGGGTCTTCTACCGAGTAAATCGATGGGGGCAACAACGATTTAACGCTTCGTAAGCAAGTAGAGATCGCGGTACAACCTTGGTTTGTGGGAGCGGTCGCCTTCGGCCTTCGGATTCATATCATAACGCCTCACCAGTTTTATGTCGAAATCTTTGAATGACCGATCGAAAAGTTTCTGATCGTCCCGGGAGACCAACAACCCGAATTCACGCTGTTCAGGTATTTTCAATTCATCATCCTTCTTAAGTACTTTAATGGGCTTGCCATAGGCCCAGATGAGCTCAGGAGTAAAATAAGTGAGCTCAAAGACTTCCAGGCCGGTCTCTTTCTGCCATTCGTTGAGTTCTTCGAGGCTTGTGTATTCGGGGTTTACCGTTAGTGTTTTTGCTAGAGGCATTCCGAAGCACATGATCGCAGCGATAAAGAAGATGGTGGCAAAGAATACTTTTCTAATGTTCCTTCGGAATAAATTCTGAACCATAACGATCGAGGTCAGGAACAAGGTGATGGACAGTAGCGAAAACATGATATAGTTACCCGGGAGTTCATCCTTCAGAAAAAAATAACCACCTATGGGAAAGACTAGTCCGATAGTGGCGATGAGCCCGAAATTGAAATAAACCGGAAAGGTCTCTCGCCTGTCTTTCAGCTCCCGGAACGTTCGGAACAAATATTCCATATAAAACCCCGTGTTCAACGCCAGCGGTATCAGCACCGGCAGCAGGTAGCGTGACTTTTTTTCAGGAATGATCGATAGTAGCACAAGGGAAATGATGGTCCAGAGGAAGGTAAATCGATACCCTTTGGGGTCGAATACACGTTTTTTCAGATAGGGATAAAGCAACCCGATAAACGCCAAAATGGTCCAAACTCCACTCTGGGTGAAGAAACTCCAGTAGTAGTAGAACGGGCGTACGTTGTAACCGGTCCAGTTTGATGTCTCTCGTTTTGTGATCTCGGCCACCGACTCGGGGTCGAAAGTAAAAGTATACCAGTGCCACCAGCCCGAAATAAGAAGTGAAACAACCAGGAATAGTACGAGCGGCAGTATACGCGACTTAAAATTATTGTATTTGTAGACGATGCCAAAGGCAATCAGGAACGGAAGCAGCAGGGCGTAGAGGGAAACCGGTCCCTTGCTCATGAATGAGAACCCGAAGAATACCGCTGCCAGTAAAGCGTATATGTATTTTTTCTTTTCTGAAGTGAACAAAAGGTACAGCTGCCAGATGCACACCATCATGAAGGCGTGGGTGAAGATATCCCAGTTTCCGTCCCTGCTGGCTGAAACTACATAAAAAGAGGAAGCCATGATAAGGCAGGCGATGAAAGCGTAAAGTTTGTGTTCGGTGAGCTTTCGAGCAAACACATATGAAGTGAGGACTAGCAAAAGGCCCATTAGTGCAGCAGGAAGCCTAAGGGCGGCAACGTTCTGCAATCCGAATATAGCACCTGAAAAGGCCGTAAGCCAGGTAGGAAGCGGTGGTTTCTGGTAGCGTGGTTCCCCGTTCAGGGTGGTGAGTAGCCAGTTACCATCGTCCAGCATCTCCCTGGCGGTGGTGAAATTTCGCGCTTCCATTATGTTGACATACAGGGCGTCCAGGTTCACGAAGAAAATCGCGATACAGGCAAGGACCAGTAATAGTATGTGATTTTTCTTAAGTGCTTGCACGGTGATGCTTTTTCCAGATGATGATATTGCGAATATAAATGATCAAACCGGCAATATGCCCGATAAACAGTACCGGATCCTTTCGGAATATTGCGTAAACGAGAATGAGGGATGCCCCGACTACACTTATTCTCCAAAAGCCAATAGGAAGTTCCGAAGACTTCATCCTTTCAGAATAGATCCACTGGTACACGAATCTGTAAGTGAACAGTACCTGGGAAACTATTCCAAGGACCAGCAGCCAGAGGGCGATATTATCCTTGCTGAAGAACTGCTGCAGGTCGTATTCCCCGTTGTTGTACGAATAGATCACGATAATGATGGGGAAAATGATCAGGAACCATCGAAACCAGACCGGGGCTCTTTGCCATTCACCTTGTAAGTGCAGATTCCGGATATAAATAAAATAGGTTAACGACTGCCCGAGCATAATGGCAAAGTCGTCACGAAGGTAACCGTAGACAAACAACAGGAAGGAGGCAAGCAGGCTTAATTTCCAGAACAGGGAAGGGGTGATGATCTTCTTTTGTTTTTCCGAAATGATCCACTGGGCCAGTAATCTTGCCGAGAATAAGATCTGAGCCGTAAAACCTATCGTGTAAACAAGGACATCACTCATCCTTTTCGTTTCACCTCGTAATTAATGTACTTCTTCTTCATCCAAAGGTAGGCAAAGCAATCCATGAGAGGGCCGAGGAGTCGGTTCCACAAGCCAAATTTTGCCTTCCCCGCTATCCTTGGAAAGTGTCTAACAGGGATCTGAAGCACCTTACCATCCTGTAACATGATCATGGCTGGCAGGAACCGGTGAAGCCCTTTGAACATTGGGATGCGTTTGGCGTAATCGGTTTTTATGACCTTCAACGGACAGCCTGTATCGTCCATCCCGTCATGTGTGAACGCACGCCTGATCCCGTTGGCGATCTTTGAGGACATATTCTTTACGAAAGAATCCTTTCGGTCTGCACGAACCCCTGTCACCAGGTCGTATTCGCCTATATGTTCCAGCAGCAGGTTAAAGTCCTCCGGGGAGGTCTGCAGGTCGGAGTCGATATACCCCAGCAATTCGGTATCCACATGGTCGAACCCGGCCTTGATGGCTGCGCTGAGACCGCGATTCTCCTTGAATAGCACATAGCTAAAAGCATCATTTCGGGAGCAGATCGCTTCGATGAGTTGCTGGCTGTTGTCGGTTGAACCGTCATTCACAAACAGTATGGCGGTTTTTCGGCTGGCGATAGTAGTGTAGGCCAGAAGCTCTTTTTCAACCCGTTCCAGGTTGTCTTCCTCGTTGTAAACCGGCACAATGATGGTAAACTCGTACATCAGTATGTTTCTGAAAAGATTTCTGCAAAAGTATTTCTTTTTTGAAGAATACCCCTGTATGCCCGAAAAGATGTTTCTTTGTAAACGAATTCAGATCTATGCGAATACTAGTGACAGGAGCAGCAGGATTTATCGGTTCTCATACCGCGGAACGGCTTGCCGGTATGGGGCATGAGGTGATCGGGGTGGATAATTTCTCCGATTACTACGATGTTCGCTTAAAAGAAATGAACAGTCGGTCACTGGAAGCCAGGGGCATTAGGGTTCTGCGAATGGATCTTCGGAAGGATGATCTGTCCGGACTATTTTCCGAAGGTTTCGACTACCTCTTTCATTTCTCGGCCCAACCCGGGATAGCTGTAACTTCGAGTTTCGAGGATTACCTCAGCAACAATTTTATCGCTACGCAAAGATTGCTGGACGAGATAGAATCCCTGGACCGCAAACCTTTTTTCGTGAATATCGCCACTTCTTCCATTTACGGCTTGTATGCTACCATGACCGAAGATGAAGCTCCGCTCCCGGCATCCTGGTACGGGGTGACCAAACTGGCTGCCGAACAACTGGTTCTGGCGTACAGCAGAAGAGGATTGCTGAAGGGCACTTCGCTGAGATTGTATTCTGTGTACGGTCCCAGGGAACGCCCGGATAAGTTATACACCCGACTCATTGACTGCGGACTAAACGATAAACCTTTTCCTTTATACCAAGGCAGTGAGCAGCATCTGCGAAGCTTTACCTATGTGCAGGATATCGTGGATGGAATCGTAAGTGTGATGGGGAAAGAGGACGTAACCAATGGTGAGATCTTCAATCTTGGTACCGAAGAGGAGAACAGCACGGCTACCGGAATTGCTACGGTGGAGCGCATTCTTCAGAAAAAAATACAGATAGCAAATAAACCCGCCCGTCCCGGGGATCAGTCGCGCACCAGGGCGAACATCGACAAGGCCAGGAAATTGCTCAACTATAACCCTTCCACTTCACTGGAGGACGGATTACAAGCCCAGGTGGCCTGGTTTCGAGATAATTTCTGCTGAGTTTACCGCTGATAGAGTGAGAGCAGATGGTTGGCCGCTTCGAATGGTGTGGTCCGGTTCTCATCCAGCGCATCCAATTGCTCTTTCAGGGCCTTTTTTATAACAGGGTTTTCGTAGAAATCGTGTTTCAGGGCACTTTCTATGGTTTGCAGCAGCCAGAACTTGTTTTGTTCGTTTCTTCTTTGCTGAAAAAATCCGTTCTCCTTAGTAAGTTCAACGTATTCCGAGATCAGTTCGGCTATGGGTTCGATCCCTTCATTGGCGAGAGCAGAACATGTGAGTGTTTTCGGCATCCAACCACTATCCTTCTCCGGGAACAGGTGCAGTGCCCTGTTGAATTCGGTTTTCGCAAGTTTGGCAGCTTTGACATTCTCCCCATCGGCTTTGTTGATCACGATGGCATCGGCCATCTCCATGATGCCTCGCTTGATTCCCTGCAATTCATCACCCGCACCGGCAAGTTTCAGCAGTAGGAAAAAATCGGTCATGGAGTGCACCATGGTCTCGCTTTGTCCGACGCCCACGGTCTCAATGATAATGATTTCGAACCCGGCTGCTTCACAGAGAATAATAGCCTCGCGCGTTTTCCTGGCCACACCACCAAGGGAAGTACCGCTGG
>JAUIIU010000048.1 GCA_030431695.1 Bacteroidia bacterium
TAACCAAGATTCTGGCCACACTGCCAATGGTGATGTCGCTGGTTGACAGGGGGATCATCAGTATGGACACCAAATTGTCCGAAATGCTACCGGAATATGCGGGTTCCAACAAGGCTGATATCACTTTGAGGGATATGCTGTCACATTATGCCCGACTCCGGGCCTGGATTCCTTTCTATGTGCAAACCCTGGATTCGGTTACCAAAAAACCAATGCCGGAGTACTACTCCGCTACCAAATCGGATGATTTTAGCATACAGGTCGCCGAAAATATGTATATGCGGAAGGATTATAAAGACAGTATCTACCAGTCCATACGTGATAGTGAGCTCAGGAGCAAACTAAGTTATAAGTACAGCGATCTTCCTTTTTATATTCTGAAAAAATACCTGGAGGATTTCTACGGAACCTCGCTCGACAGGCTCACCGATCGAGAACTTTACAGCTCTTTAGGAGCGAATCACACAACCTACAATCCCCTCGAAAAGTTCTCCAGGGATGATATTGTTCCCACTGAAGACGATAATTACTTCCGCATGCAAACCGTACACGGCTATGTGCACGACCAAGGAGCAGCGATGCTTGGCGGTGTAAGCGGCCACGCAGGCTTGTTCAGCAATGCAAATGACGTCGCCAAGATCATGCAGATGTATCTTTGGAAAGGGTTTTACGGCGGTAAACGATATTTCAAGCCGGAGACCCTGGATCTGTTCAATACGTGTTATTATTGCGACAGAGATGTAAGGAGAGGCGTAGGATTCGACAAACCACAATTAGGGGAGGTAGGCCCAACATGTGGATGTGTTTCAATGACGAGTTTTGGTCACAGTGGATTCACAGGCACATTTACCTGGGCGGATCCGGACCAGGAGATCGTTTACGTGTTCTTGTCGAACAGAACCTATCCGTCGGCAGACAACCGTAAATTGATCGGGAGTAACCTCCGAAGTAAGATTCAGGAGGTGATTTATGAAGCAATCGATTACAAAGCAGAACAATAAATGAAGATCGCAATAGTTTGTTATCCAACATTCGGGGGAAGTGGCGTAGTGGCTACGGAGTTGGGCATTGCCCTTACCGAACACGGCCACGAGGTACATTTTATCACCTATAAACAACCTGTCCGCCTCGAACTTATCTCTCACCACGTGCATTTCCACGAAGTTTCGGTGAACGAGTACCCCTTATTTCACTACCAACCCTACGAACTTGCACTTTCCAGCAAGCTGGTAAACGTCGTGAAACAGTACAAGATCGACTTGCTGCATGTACATTATGCGATCCCACACGCCTATGCCGGATATATGGCGAAAAAGATGCTGCAGGCAGAAGGGATCAATATTCCTATGGTGACCACTTTGCACGGAACAGACATCACCCTGGTTGGAAATCACCCGTTCTACAAGCCGGCGGTTACCTTCAGTATAAATAAAAGCGATGTGGTAACCTCGGTGTCCGAAAGTCTTAAGGAAGACACTTTAAAACTATTCGATATCAGCAAGGAGATCATAGTGGTTCCTAATTTCATAGACATGGAGAAGCACGTAAATCCCTATACTGAATGTCAGCGCGACCTCATGGCGGAACCGCACGAAAGGATCATCACTCATGTGAGCAACCTGCGGCCGGTTAAACGCGTACGAGATGTTATTGAGATCTTCGATCGTATCAATAGTGAAATACCATCCAGGCTGCTGATCGTAGGTGAGGGGCCGGAAAAAGAGCCTTGTGAGCGTCTCTGCAAGGAAAAAGGACTTGAAGACAAGGTCGCATTCCTAGGGAACAGCAACGAAGTGAATAAAATTCTTTGTTTCACGGATCTATTCCTGCTACCTTCTGAAAAGGAGAGTTTCGGATTAGCCGCGCTTGAAGCTATGGCGTGTGGAGTCCCTGTGGTATCGTCCAATACGGGAGGGCTACCGGAAGTTAATGAGGACGGTGTAAGTGGTTATCTTAGTGAAGTTGGTGATGTGTCCGATATGGCCGCCAAAGGATTGTCCATCCTATCTTCACCAGAAACGCTTAAAAAATTCAAAATGCAGGCGAAGGAAGTTGCTGCCAGGTTCGACACACAGAAGATCGTGCCACAGTACGAAGCCGTTTATGAAAGAGCCCTTCAATCTGTAGCTCTATAAAAAACCCGGACATAGCTGCCCGGGTTAATTCTGTATGATTATAAATTTAGAACTGGTATCGTATTCCCAGCGCTATATCAAAGTCCACATCATCCCTATAGTCCCCGAAGCCAAATTCAGGTCTGAAATCCAGCGACAATAATAAGGGGATATCAAAATTATATTCTATACCTATGTCACCGGCAGCGAACAGGAAGGTCTCCGCGTCCGGATCGCCCGGGAAGTCATCGTCGAAATCTACCTGCCCAACACCACCACCGGCTCCGGCATACCAGTTAAAATTTCCATCGAGCACCCACACCCACTGGTAAAGTGCTGCTGCCTTTATGGCGGTAACATCATTGCTGCTTCGCCATCCTAAACCAATTTCGAGTCGATTATTTTCCCCGAGACCCAATTGGTAGTTAACTTCAGTTCCAAAGCCGTCACTGTCGCCAAGACGCAGTCCGATGGCGTGTTTGGAGATCCTCTGAGCATTCATGGATACTGAAATAAGCGTGATCGCTGCAAATGTTAGCAAGAATTTTTTCATAAAATTGATTTTAGGTTTGAGTTCAAAATTAGCGATTGTAATCTATTTTAGTTCATAACGTTTTCGTAAATCATTAATTGTTTTGGGTATATTCCCGCTACAGATATCCATGTGGTTTCTTACCTTTACCATAAGCGCCCATGACGTCTAAACTCCAGGCATTAGAATATAGATTCAAAGGTGAGTTCCATTACGATGAACTACACCGCAAACTTTATGCAACAGATGCTTCTGTTTACAGGAAGTTACCCCTGGCGGTGGCTTACCCAAAAGATACGGCGGACATCAGGATGCTGATTCGGTTTGCTTCGGAAAACAATACGTCACTTGTTCCCAGGACCGCCGGGACCTCACTGGCGGGGCAATGTGTAGGGGAAGGCATAATCGTAGATGTTTCGAGACATTTCAGCAAAATACTCCATCTCGATACAGAAAATAGGACTGTTACCGTAGAACCCGGGGTAATCCGGGATGAACTTAATGCTTTCCTGGAGCCCCACGGGCTCTTCTTCGGACCCAATACATCCACTTCCAACCGATGTATGATAGGAGGGATGGTTGGTAATAACAGCAGTGGGACCACTTCCATAAAATACGGGGTTACGCGGGATAAGGTAGTTTCCCTGAAAACAATACTTTCAAACGGCGATGAAGTTGTTTTCGGATCTTTATCAAAGGAGGCTTTTATCACTAAAACCCTGGAAAATACACTGGAAGGGAAGATCTATGGATTGCTACATGCCGAGTTGAGTTCCGAAAAAACAAAAGCCGGAATTCGTGCCGAGTTTCCCAAAAGGGAGATCCACAGGAGAAATACCGGTTATGCCATCGACGCTTTGATCGATTCCAGTGTTTTTTCTGAAAGTAAGAAGCGGATCAACCTCTCGGAGTTGCTCAGCGGAAGCGAAGGAACTCTTGCCTTTACTACCGAGATCACCCTTCAGCTTGATGAGCTGCCCCCTTCGGAATCGGCAATGATAGCAGCACAATACGAAAGTCTGTCGGCCTGCCTGAAAGACGTGCTTGTGGCCATGCAGCACGATCTTTACACCTGCGAACTCATGGATGATATCATCCTGGACAGAACCAGGAAGAATAAGAAATACGAACCATATAGATGGTTTGTGGAAGGCAGTCCCAGAGCACTGCTGATGCTTGAACTCAGGGCAAAGACAGTAGCCGAACTCGAACAAAAAATTGCGCGACTCAATGAAGATCTCTCTCGATCTGCACGATGTTCCAGCATGCCGGTGCTCAGGGGAAAAGAGATCGAAATGGCTCTCGAACTGCGAAAGGCGGGCCTGGGGCTTCTCGGGAATATTGTTGGGGATAACAAGGCGGTAGCCTGTATAGAGGACACGGCGGTGGCCCTGGAGGATCTTCCTTCTTATATTGCCGAATTCCAGGAATTGATGAAATCCTACGATCAGCGTGCGGTGTACTACGCTCATGCCGGAGCTGGGGAGCTTCATTTGCGGCCCATACTGAATCTAAAGACCTCAGAGGGTGTGGAGTATTTCAGTAAGATCACCACTGATGTGGCTCGACTGGTGAAAAAATACAGGGGATCCTTTTCGGGGGAACATGGGGATGGGATAGTGCGTGGAGCCTTCCTACCAATGATGATAGGGGAAACTAATTACGAAATACTGCGGAAGATCAAGCAGGTATTCGATCCAGAGAATATCTTCAATCCCGGGAAGATCGTAGATCCCTGGAAAATGGACGAATCCCTGCGATATGTAACAGACAGGCATGAACCAGAGGTGAAAACCCTTATGAACTTCGATGATACCATGGGGTTACTCCGACTGGCTGAAAACTGTAACGGTAGTGGGGATTGCCGGAAAACAGAGCATTCGTCGGGGATGATGTGTCCCAGCTATCATGCTACCAGGGATGAAAAAGACAGCACCAGGGGTAGGGCAAATGTGCTCAGGGAAGTGCTTACGGAATCGACAGCGGCAAACAAGTTTAATTCCGAAGAAATAAAACAAGCCATGGACCTGTGTCTAAGTTGTAAGGCTTGCGCCAGTGAATGTCCCAGCAATGTCAATATCGCAGTGGCCAAGTCGGAATTCCTCTACCAGTACCATCGTTCAAATGCCCCGTCCCTCGGTACAAAACTTGTCGCGAAAAGCAGTTCCTACAATCGAAAGGCGTCTCGATTTCCCGGGCTGGCCAATTGGTTTTTCGGCAATAGAATTACATCAAAAATCCTGAAGCGATTCGGCGGGATTGCTCCTGAACGAACAATTCCGAAGATATCAACCAAATGTTTCAGTAAACATTTTCAAAGCAAACAATATCATCAAGATACAGAAAATATCAACTTATGGCTATTCGTGGATGAATTCAGTAATTACCTTGATGCCGAAGTAGCCATTGATGCATACGAACTTCTCATCGGACTGGGTTATAAAGTAGCAGTGGTGGACGAACTGGACAGCGCGAGAGCATTACTATCCAAAGGATTTCTGGATGAGGCCAAAGCCGTCGTAAACGAGAACATTGACTTCCTAAGAGACAAGGTATCTTCGGAACAACCCCTGGTAGGGATAGAACCTTCGGCAATTCTGGGCTTCAGGGATGAATTCCTCCGACTCGCAGCTGATTCTGAATCTGCCGGGAATATAGCCGCGAATAGTATGTTGATCGAAGAATTCCTCGTTGCGGAGATCGCGAAAGGAAATATCAGGGAAGCACAGTTTTCAGAAGAAAAAAAAGAGATAAAGATCCATGTTCATTGTCACCAGAAGGCACTGAGCGATCAGAAGGTTACTTTCGACCTGCTTAATCTACCCAGGAATTACAAGCCGCGTATCATTCCTTCGGGCTGCTGCGGAATGGCAGGCAGTTTTGGCTACGAAAAGGAACACTACGAACTCAGTATGAAGATCGGTTCCCTGAAATTGTTCCCGGCCATAAGCAAAAGTGATCCCAATTGCGAAATTGCAGCCAATGGCACCAGTTGCAGGCATCAGATACTCGATGGCACGGGCAGAGTTGCTAAACACCCGGTAAGCATACTGAGAAAAGCGCTTAAAACCGTTTAAAGAAATGTATTGAAAGCAGACAGGAGTTCCGGAAGTTCATCGTCTTCCTCGTAAGCTTCCAGACCCGGTTCGGGAGCTATATATCGTTTGCTTTCCCCGTGGACGTATAATTTCCACTTTTCGTTATGGTATTCCAATGCAGTGAGGTTCTCGATCCAGTCGCCACTGTTTAAATAGATACACTTGCCGTTATCGTTTGAAACTTCGCGTATTACCGGTTGGTGGATATGCCCACAGATCACATAGTCGAAATCATTATGGATAGCAAGTTCGGATGCAGTATCCTCGAAGTTGGAAATAAATTTTACCGCACCTTTAACAGAGTTCTTGATCTTTTTGGATAAGGAGTATTTTTCTTTTCCCATCCACACCAGGAGGTGATTCAGAAAACGATTGATAAGGATAAGCAGGTCGTATCCCCAGCCACCGAGCTTAGCCAGCCACTTCGCATGCTGAATGGAGGCGTCGAACACATCACCGTGAAAGAACCACGCCTTTTTTCCGTCCAATTCCAATACCAGTTTATCCAGGATATAGATATTACCCATTTTGGTATCACTGAATCGGCGCAGCTTCTCATCGTGGTTTCCGGTGAGGTAATAGACCATCGTTCCCTTGGCAGCAAGGGAGATGATCTTTTTGATTACCTGCAAATGAGCCTTGGGGAAATAGCGCTTTCGGAATTGCCATATGTCGAAGATATCACCGTTGAGGATTAGTTTTTTAGGCTTTACTGAATTGAGGTATTGCAGCACCTCTTTTGCATGGCAGCCGTAGGTTCCCAAATGGATATCCGAAATGACAACTATTTCAACCTTTCTCTTCAACACGGTGATTTGGGATACAAAGATTTTGATATTCGCCAGAAAATTGATTAATAGAATGTTACTAATAGATAGTCAAAATGTTACCGTCACGGTTTGAAGTTAAAAGAATCGTAAACCGATTTATTTTTTTAATATTGAAAGTGAACCGCTACATTTGTTGAAAACACCTTATGGCAGGTAATTCCTTCGGAACTGTATTTAAACTGACCACTTTCGGCGAATCGCATGGGGAAGCGATCGGGGGCGTCATCGATGGTTGCCCTGCCGGCCTGGCGATAGACATCGAAGCCATCCGAAGGGATATGCAAAGACGCAAACCGGGACAATCGGAAATTGTCACCCAACGCAAGGAAGAGGACGAGGTGGAATTTTTGTCGGGCATCTTCGAAGGCATTACCACCGGTACGCCGATAGGCTTCGTTATCCGTAATACCAACCAGAAATCCAGGGACTATTCCCACATCAAGGACACTTACCGGCCCTCACATGCCGATTTCACCTACGACAAGAAATACGGTTTAAGAGATTACAGGGGAGGAGGGCGCTCTTCGGCACGTGAAACTGCCTGCAGGGTAGTGGCCGGGGCAATCGCCAAGCAATTACTCAAGGATATCAAGATCAATGCCTATGTTTCGGCGGTTGGAGAGATTCAATTGTCTAAACACTATAGCGAACTCGATTTCTCCCAAATAGAAAAGAATCCGGTGCGTACGGCCGATCCTGAGATAGCAAAAGAGATGGAGGCCTACATTAAGGAAGTTCGCAAAAGCGGCGACACCGTGGGAGGTGTGATCAGCTGTGTGCTGCAGAATGTACCAATTGGGCTGGGGGAGCCGGTGTTCGACAAGCTCCATGCAGAGTTGGGCAAGGCGATGCTCTCTATAAATGCCGTAAAAGGTTTTGAATATGGCAGTGGCTTTGGCGGAAGCCGGATGAAGGGAAGTGAACACAATGATCCCTTCGAAAAGGACGGCAGCACCAAAACCAATTTCAGTGGCGGAATCCAGGGTGGTATCAGCAACGGGGAAGATATTTACTTTAATGTTGCGTTCAAACCGGTGGCCACGATCATGCAGAAACAACAAACCATCGACAGTGATGGGAATACTGTTGAGATGCAGGGAAAGGGTCGTCACGACCCCTGCGTGGTTCCGAGGGCGATACCAATTGTAGAGGCCATGGCAGCCCTTGTTTTGGCCGATTTCTTTCTTCTGAACCGACTAACAAAATTATAACCGAACTATATGAAAAAATTAGCGCTACACTGGAAGATCCTGATAGGAATGTTGCTTGGACTTGTCTTTGGATTTATCATGCTCCAGGTATCCTGGGGAGCATCATTTGTTGAAAGCTGGATCAATCCCTTTGGCACCATTTTCATCAAATTGTTGAAACTCATTGCAATTCCACTGATCCTTGCGTCACTGATCAAGGGAATCTCGGATCTTAAGGATATCTCCAAGTTTCGGAACATCGGACTGCGAACCATTATCACATACGTGTTTACGACGGTTATAGCTATTACGATTGGGTTACTGCTGGTAAATGCGCTTCAACCGGGAGACGGTGTTTCAGAAGAAACTATAGCTAAACTCACGGAAACTTATGCCGGGGATAGTAGCGTTCAGTCTAAGATCGAAGAAGCTACAAGACAGAAAGAAAGCGGCCCTTTACAGTTTTTAGTCGATATGGTGCCGGATAATGCGTTCCGCGCCATGAGTGAAAACTCCCTGATGCTTCAGGTGATCGTATTTGCCATCTTTTTGGGGATCTCACTACTACTGATCGGTGAGAAACGAGCAAAACCACTAAAGGATCTTTTTGACTCCCTGAACGATGTGGTCCTTAAAATGGTGGACCTGATTATGCTTTCCGCGCCTTTCGCAGTCTTTGCCCTGTTAGCGAATGTGGTTGTGACCAGCGGTGATCCTGACCTACTGTATGCCCTTCTGAAATATACGGGTACGGTTCTGCTGGGTCTTGTACTGATGATCGGATTCTACCTTACCGTTGTGGGTACCATTGTTAAGAAGAATCCATTCTGGTTCCTGAAAGAGATCAGCCCCGCACAGTTATTGGCCTTCTCAACCAGTTCTAGTGCCGCGACCCTTCCTGTGACCATGGAAAGGGTGGAAGAGCACATAGGTGTAGACAAGGAAGTAAGTAGCTTCGTTCTACCTGTGGGAGCTACCATAAATATGGACGGAACCAGTTTATACCAGGCAGTGGCTGCCGTGTTCATCTCCCAGGCCCTGGCCTTCGACCTTACCTTTGCCGATCAGCTTACGATCGTCCTGACAGCCTTATTGGCCTCTATTGGCTCGGCGGCAGTACCGGGAGCCGGTATGGTGATGCTGGTGATCGTATTGGAATCCATCGGCTTCCCAGCCGATCGCTTCCCAATCGCACTGGCACTGATCTTTGCCGTGGACCGGCCTCTGGACATGTGCCGAACCGTGATCAACGTTACCGGTGATGCTACCGTATCCATGCTCGTGGCCAAGTCGGTTGGAAAGCTCGGAAAACCTCATGTTGAAGACTGGGACAAACACTATGAAGAGGTGAAATAACCCGATTCACAGGATATTTCATGAATTGATTGTGACACTACGCCTTGTATTCATGAAAATCAGGAAAGCGCGTCTCTAACCAGCTGTAATTCACCAAACAAATTCCTAGTATTGAGGAACGAATTGATTTTGTTCCGTTATGTTAGATCGCTTAGTTTGTAGTTTTCTTTTTATTTGTATTCAGTTACACGGACAGGTAGGGATCAATACTACCAGCCCCAGTCCGGCCTCCATACTGGAGATCAGCAGCACTCAGGACAATATTCATTTCGGTGGTTTTTTACCTCCCAGAGTTCCGTCCATAGCCAACAGAAATTCAATAGGTACTTCGTTCTCCGATATTGGATTACTTGTTTTCGTTGATGAGGTTCAGTGTTTACAGTTATGGAACGGGACCACCTGGGAGGATATCCATTGTTTGAACGAGGTAAGCCTGACAGGGGTTTACCAGAACTTCGACCTTAATACCAGCTGGGGTTACGTCTCGGACGTGGTCTTCTTCGACAATGGAACCGATGGATTCTTCGGAATTACGGATACTTCCAATGGGGGTTTCAGCAACCTGACCACACTTACCAACAATTTCCTTGGTATCCTCGACCTGGACGATGAAGGCCTGAACGGGACTCCGGGTTTTGCTACCATCACTTTCAATACTATAGATATTTCCGGTGCAGCCGCGGGAGGAACACTGTCCTTCTCCTACGAGTTCTTTGAATTCGACACCGGGGACGACGCCTATTATACCGTGATCATCGACGGGGTAGCCCAACCGGAAGTTCAATTGATCAACGGCTTGTCCGATCTATCTCTGTCCGGAAACGAAACAGTGCCGATCCCGCCCGGAACCAGCACTGTTGGCTTGAGTATACGAATTCGTCAGGATGGTGCGGGAGACTATGCAGGTTTCGACAATTTCGCCCTCATCCCGAATTAGACCTATCCCTGTTTTTGAATTTCGACAGAGTGCGGGTACGGAATTTCGATTCCAGCTGTATCCAGATCCTCTTTGATCGTGGCGATCAGGCTGAACTGTACCGGCCAGAAATCTTCATTCTTAACCGAACAACGAACGGCAAAATCTACCGAACTGTCTCCAAGCCCTGAAACCTCTACAAGAGGAGGAGGGTCCTGCAGTACTTTCTCCTGTTTCTTTATTGCACTCATCAATACTTCCTTGGATTGTTTGATATCCGCGTCATAGGAAACCCCGATAGTGAGAAATATCTTCTGAAACCCTTCGGCAGTGTAATTCACGATGGTGCCGTTAGACAAGGCCCCGTTTGGCAGGATCACGAGTCGGTTTTGAGGGGTCAGCAACTTTGTAGTGAATATTTCGATCTCCTTCACGGCTCCAAGTTCTCCCTGTGCGTTGATCACATCACCCACCTTAAAAGGTTTGAACAACATGATAAGCACGCCACCTGCGAAATTAGACAGCGAACCTTGTAGCGCCAGACCTACAGCCAGGCCTGCGGCTCCCAGTACGGCGATGAAGGAAGTGGATTCAATCCCAAGCTGACTCAATACCGCAATAAATAGCATCACTTTCAATATCCAGCTGGTGAGATTAGAGAGGAATCGCTGAAGCGTTTCTTCCATGTTTCGTTTCCTCAGGGCCTTCCGGATTCCTTTAGTGATCAGGCTGATCACCCAAAGACCGATGATCAGCAGAGCGAGTGCCGCCAGAATTTTCGGTCCGTATTCGAATAAAAGGTCTTTTGCTATTTCGAGATAGTCTTTAGATTTTTCCATAATGCGTGTTTTGTGCTTCGAAATTATGAAATTGCTTACTGAATATTGTTAAGGTTAAGTGATAATTACCCATGTTTTTCGCTTATTTGCACAGTTTTTCAGAGTAATGGTATTCCGAAGGAGAGATAAACATTAGTTGTATACTAGTAAATAGATTTGTTATATTTAATTTCTTAAAAGATTCAACATGAACGTTTGCTTTATTATGTATCCGTGGGAGGAAATGGATCCCGATAACGACACCACCCTGGCCCTTATCCATGAGTTTGTGAAAAGAGGTCATGGGATGGCCATCACCACTCCGGCCAACTTAACCATCAGGGATAGTGTGGCCTTCGCGTTTTGTAAATGTGTTGTGAGAGCCGATAAGGTGAGTAAGTCGCTGAAATCCTTTCATGGGAACACAAAGTTCTATGACGAGATGTTACCCCTGGCAGGTTTCGATGTGATCATCCTTCGGTCTAATCCGCCCCTGGATATGATCATGCTGAATTTCCTGGACAGTGTTAAGGATGATGTTTTTATCATGAACGACCTGGACGGAATCCGAAGAGCCAACAACAAGCTGTACACGGCTGTTTTTGAAGATGAAGACAACGAGATCATCCCAAGAACTCATGTTACCAAGAATAAGGAGTATCTCAAAAAAGTGATCAAAGAAGGTCCCGAAAAAATGATCCTCAAACCTCTGAACGGCTATGGTGGGTCCGGCGTGATTTTAATCGAAAAGCGAGCGATGAAAAGCATCAATTCCCTGCTCGACTTCTATATAGACAACAAGGACGGAACCAGTAATTATGTGATCCTTCAGGATTATATAGAAGGTGCAGACCAGGGGGATGTTCGGATTCTTATGCTGAACGGGCAACCTATTGGCGCCATGAGGCGCGTACCCGGTGATGAAGACCATCGCAGCAATGTGAGCGCCGGTGGTTCGGTTCAAAAGCATACCCTTACCAAGCAGGAGAAAGAACTTTGCCGAAGAATTGGTCCGAAACTCGTAAAAGACGGACTCTATTTCGTGGGAATCGATGTGATAGGAGGGATGCTGGTAGAAGTAAATGTGATGTCTCCGGGTGGAATTACCTATATGAACAAGGTATACAAAACCAGGGTACAAGAAAAAGTGATCGATTTTGTTGAAGATAAGGTCCTTGAACGTGTGAATGCCTTCGAGCGTCGCCAGAAACTTCGTAAACACGTAAGCGACGCCTGATGATACGATTGCCGGTTTCGACCATTATCGAAAAGATAGCCAACGAAGAGGTCTTCGAGGCCGTGGCCGAGGATTATTCGTTCACCCTGAAGATCGATAAATATGTCCCCTTTCTCTGCGGGGCGGTTCACGATGGGCATCAATTCCGAAGGGAACTCTGGGATAATTGCCTGCACACTACCTACGAACGCTGGTTTGAAGAGGATCCCTGTACCAAGGAGTTCGTAAAATCACATCCCATTGTCATCGCAGGCTGCGATAGCAGGTTCGAATACGACCTAAACCGCGACCCGGACAATGCCATCTACGAGGATGCCTGGGGGAAAAAGCTTTGGAAAACACCTCTTTCCGAAGAAATGAAGGCAAAAAGCCTTGAGAAGCACAATACCTTTTACAAAGTGGTACATGCCCTGGTAGAGAAACTTGAATCCAAGTTCGGGACTATTGTGGTTTACGACATGCACAGTTATAACTGGCGCAGATGGGACAGGGAAGTGCCTGTCATCAACCTGGGTACTTCGAATATTGATAATGACCGTTTTGGTGTTGATGTGGAAAAATGGCGAAAATCCCTATCGGAACTTAAGCTGCCACACAATATCGAAGCTACTTCAAAGATCAATGATACCTTCTTCGGAAATGGCTATTTCCTTAAATATATTACCAAAAACTTCAAAAATACCTTAGTTTTGGCAACCGAGTTCAAGAAGATTTACTGCGACGAGATCAAAATGTTCGTCTTTCCGGAAGTAGTTGCAGCTATCGAAGAGCAACTGCGAAGTAAATTACAAGAACACGCCGAAGCGTTTTACAAGGAACATAATTAATCTATGCCACTCACCGAAACGACAGTTGCCAACCATCCTAACGTGGTTCGGATCGATAAGAATTTGAACAACCTGGTCAAAAAGATCGAATTGCTCAGCTATATCAATCCAACCAATATCGAGCAGGAAAAACGCAATTTCTTTTCTTCTAAATACAACATCAATCCCCGATTTCATTACAAAAAGATCGATTTCGATGCACATAAACTGCAGCAAGAACTGTTTTCGCAGGATATCGACAGCATCAGGGATGAAGAGACCCGAAATTTTTATCGAGACGTGATCTACGATTATTCGGGGCTGATCCAGTGTATCGAGTCGATTGGAAAGGGGAACAAGTTCTATTTCAATTCCCTGAAATCCTTCGGAACGCCTACGGAAAAGGACGTGGAGAATGCCAGGTTCATTCTTCATTTCGAGGATGAGGAGTACGACCAGGAGATGTTTCCCGTTTTCAGTGCTACGGAAGCTGCCGAATACTTCCAGGAGTTTACCAAGCGCTACGATTTCGATTTCAACCTGAAGTATTCCACCAAGATCTCGGCAGCGGCCATGGTGAAGAACAGTACGCAAACACTGGTGATCAAGAAGAATCACCGATATAGCGCAAACCAACTTAAAGTGTTGGCCAATCACGAGATCGGTGTACATATGGTGACCACCTTCAACGGCCTGGCACAGCCCCTGAAGATATTCCACAACGGCTTTCCGAAGAACCTGGAGACCCAGGAAGGTCTGGCTGTTTTCAGCGAGTATATGAGTGGCTGCCTTACCCTTTACCGCCTCAAAGAACTATCATACAGGGTTATGGCAACCGACAGCCTGCGCAGGGGCTTTGATTTCTGTGCTACCTTCGACCTGCTCCACAACCAGTACAAACTCAATAGGGAAGAGGCGTATAATATTTCATTGCGTGTGCACCGTGGCGGTGGTTTCACTAAGGATTATCTCTACCTGACGGGCCTCAAAAAGATCTACGATGCTTTTCATCGAGGTGAAAGCCTGGAGCCACTACTTTCGGGCAAGGTGACCTTCGAATACAAAAATATTGTGAACAACTGGAGGAAACACGGCCTGGCAGAGGAAAACCGATACGAGAACTATGCCTTCAGCAACAATGAGAATAACAATTCCAAGCTGGAATTCATTCTTCAGAATTTAAAGTGATCAGATGAATTTCCTCCTTAGCTCCGGGGTTGGGATCATACAGCTTTCTTTCTTTCCGAACCACTTATAGCGGTACTTCGCAATGATATCATAAACAAAATCCCTGATGAATCGCGGTAAGATCAAAGCACCGTACAACAGAGGCCAGGCTCCTTTTAGGTAAAGTGCGATATGAAGTGCGGCCGTGGATTTCACATAGGCCTTGTCATTGTCGATCAATACAATAGAATCGATCTTCTCTGTGTCAATACCATATTTTTCCGTGATGGCACGTCCGGTCTCTTCCTGTAGGGCAGTAAAACGGAATCGGTCATCCTTGTCCTTACCAATCATGAAAATAACGGCGCCGTTACAGAGATTACAGACTCCGTCGAACAGTACGATCTTTTGTGAGTCTAGTTTCTCCATCAAACTTTTTCCAGTTCGTCCATTTTTACATCAGCAGTGAACATTCCATAATTCACTATGGCTTTGTTCTTCTCGATCGAATCTATGGTGCCGATCGCTCGTCCGTCTATCATCCGGACGCGATCACCAATCTTCAGGGCTACTTTTGGCTTAGGAGGTGGTGCCTTTTTTGCTTTTTCCTTTTCTTTCTTCTTCTTTTTACGGATCACTTCCACCTTTTGTTCGACTTCCTTCTCCAATTCCTTCGCCTTCGCTTTAACAGCGCGTTTCTTTTTAGGGTGGATCTTCTTGCGTTTACTATTCTCGATCATGACCAGCTTCACAAACTCATCGATCAACTCCCTTTTCTTACGATTATTGAAATAACGTTCGGCCAGGGCATCCACTTTTTTACCCAGGGTAAGCATCTTTACATTGCTGTCGAACAACTCCTGGTAGCTTTCCAGTTTTTGCTGAAGTTTTTCGTTGATCTCCTCCAGCTGCAGTGTTTCTTTCCTTGCCTTCTTCTCGGTTGTTTCCAGTGATGCTGCCGTTTGTCTTACTTTTGAACGTTCCTTCTGAAGATTTGCAATGGTTCGATCGAACCGAATCTTTCCGCGCTCGATCTTCTTTTTCGCACGATTGATCAGGCTGTAGGGGATACCGTTCTTCTGTGCGACCTCGAAAGTAAAACTACTCCCTGCCTCACCCAGGTGAAGTTTAAACATGGGTTCCAGGCTGCGACTGTCGAACTGCATATTTGCATTTACGGCGCAGGGCAATTCATTGGCAAGAAGTTTCAGGTTGGTGTAGTGGGTTGTGATGATCCCAAATGCTTCTCTTTCGTAGAATACTTCGAGGAATGTTTCAGCCAAGGCACCACCAAGCTCCGGATCACTCCCGGTTCCGAACTCATCAATAAGAAAAAGCGTATCGTTTTTGCACTTCTTGAGGAACTGGTTCATCTTCTTGAGCCGGTAGCTATAGGTACTCAAATGATTCTCGATAGACTGGTTATCACCAATATCCGTCAGTATCCTCCCAAAAGTACACATCTCACTAATCGGGTCTATGGGTACGAGCATTCCCGACTGTAACATCAGCTGAACCAGCCCCACGGTTTTGAGAGTAATACTCTTTCCACCGGCATTCGGACCGCTGATCACAATGATGCGTTTTTCCGGATCCAGTTCAATGGTCTGTGGGTAGGTCTTGGCCTTGATCTTCTTGTTTGAAACTAACAGCAATGGGTGGTAAGCATCTTTCAGTAATAACCTTCTATCTCCGGACAACAAAGGCATATTACCTCCTGTTTCCAAAGCGTATTTGGCCTTGGCATACAAAAGATCGATGGTCGACAAATATTCCTGGTATGACGACAGATCCTCACGATAAGGCCTGATGAACTCGGTGAGTTCCTTGAGAATTCGCTTGACCTCTTCATATTCCTCGTAAAGTAAATTACTAAGTTCATTGGCGAATTCGAGGGTTTCCTGGGGTTCGATATAAACGATGCTCCCGGTTCGTGATTGCCCAAGCACCGTACCTCTTACTTTTTTCCTGTACATCGCCTTCACTGCCAGCACCCTCCGGTTATCCACAACAGTTTCCCGAATCTCATCGAGCAGATCCTGCTTGCTGTAGCTGTTGAGCGCCCTGGAAAAAGAAGCGTTTATCTGTCCTTTGACAACCGAAAGTCGTTGCCGGATGGTGTTCAGCTCTTCTGAAGCCGAGTTCTTCACCTCCCCGTAGCGGTCGATCACAGCATTGATACTATTTGAAATGTCGTTGGTATGGTTTACTTCTGAAGAGAATTCATGAAGGGCGGTGTAGAATTCCTTGAATTTTTTAAAGAAGGCGAGCAGATCCTTTGTCCTATCGCAAACAGCATTCAACCTTCGGAAGGAACCGATCTCCAGTACACTGTTCTCTATCTGAAGCAAATGCAACTCCTTGTGAATAGCATCGAAACCGTGATTGGGTATACGATTCTCGTTGTCGAAGGATGCTTTGAATTCCTTTACCCGCTGAAGTTCCGGGGCGATCTCCAGTTCGTTCTTAAACGGTACCACGGCCAAAGCGGCCTCCTTGCCGGGATCGGTAATGCAATACTCCGAAACCTGTTGCAATACGGAAGGAAATTCCAGGTCCAGCAATGTTTTTTTATCAATACGTACCATTCGGTAAATTAGCAGTAATTTTAGCTGCGGGACCACAAAAATACGGATAATGGACGTAAAAATTGAAGAAAGCTGGAAGCAGCACCTTTCGGAAGAATTCAACAAGGATTATTTCAAAGATTTGATCGATTTTGTGCGGGATGAGTATCGCAACGGTCGCTGTTATCCACCCGGAGGGCGCATTTTTGCTGCTTTCGATCATACTCCTTTTGAAAAGGTGAGAGTGGTCATCCTGGGACAGGATCCCTATCACGGCCCGAACCAGGCAAACGGTCTGTGCTTCTCGGTACAGAAAGGTGTTCAAAAACCACCATCCCTTCAGAATATATTCCGCGAATTAAACGATGACCTTCAAATGGAGATCCCAGAACACGGCGACCTGGAACCCTGGGCCGACAGGGGAGTGCTGCTTCTCAATGCAACTTTGACGGTAAGGGCCCACCAGGCCGGAAGCCACCAGAACAAGGGCTGGGAGCAATTTACCGATGCTGTCATACGGATACTTTCAGAAAATCGGGAAAACCTGGTATTTCTGTTGTGGGGTGGCTATGCAAAGAAGAAAGGTGCGCGTATCGATGCTTCGAAACACCTGGTACTAACCAGCGGACATCCATCACCTCTGAGCGCGAACCGCGGAATGTGGTTTGGCAACAAGCATTTCAGCAAAACAAATGAATATCTGGTAGAATGTGGAAAGACGCCAATAGACTGGCAACTATAAATCTGGCGTGGTAGTGAATACTACTCTTCTTCCGGGGTGTCCGGTTCGGTTACATCGTTACAGCTGAACTGCAACAAGAGGAAGTTCATCGCTAGTAAGGCCCCCAATATGATAAAGAAAGTTGTCATAAACTTACTATTTACTTTAGTAAGATACCGTCGTTGAAAAAGGGTTGCGTGATTCTTTAAAAAATTAATTTTTTTTCAAAACTGAACCCAAAGCACTAAATCGTAGAAAGTATTTTGTCTGCCGGCAGGGTGTTATCGATCAATTCCAGTTCCAGTAATGTTTGCTGAATACGCCGAACTTCTTCGGCTTTGAGATTCTGCTGACTCCATTCGGTTAGCGACAACCACTCACGCACATCGTCCAGCTTCTGGTTGTAGCGATTGGCGATCATCCGGTCTATACTTGGAATATTCTTGAAGTCGGCAGTAGTATTATTAATGATCTCAAGGATCGTCTTAATCGAGTCGGGGTCGTTTTCAAGCACCTCGTTTCTAACAGCGATCACAAAACAAGGCCAGGGTGTAGGACATTCTCCAACGAGGCGGAAAGGTCCGTTGTCCACATACGGTTTGGTAGTGAACTTTTCCCACATGAAATAATCACCTCTCCCTTCGGGAAGTCCTTCCAGAGCGCCTTCAAGGTTGCGTACTACTTCGAAATCCAGGTCGGATTCCTTATCCCATCCCAGGTTTTCTGCATTGACGTATGCCATGAGATGTGAACCCGAGCCATACCTGCTGATCGCGGCCGACTTTCCCTTCAGGTCATCCACAGATTGATAATCCGAATTCTTATCAACATGAATACCCCAGATCAACGGCGATTCAACAAACACCTGGACGATCGAACAGTCGTTACCATTGCAAATATCCCTGATTATCCCTTCGGTGAGAATGACGGCCATATCAATCTCTTTCTCCCTGAGTGCCTTCGCCATTGCCCCGGTTCCTCCAAAGAAGTCCTTCCAGCGAAGATTGATCCCTTCTGCGGTGTATTCCTTATCTCGAAGTGTCAGGTACCAAGGAAGGTTGAAATGTTCGGGAACACCACCAATTAGAAAATTTTTCATTCTGACAGGATATCTAATGTTTTGCGTATAAGTTTTTCTATTGCCGCGTGAGGTTGGTCACTAAACGTACCATTAGCTCGATTGGCCAGGATGATATTGAGTGACAAGGCATTATGTCCAAGCATTCGCGACATACCGTAGATGGCGGCCGTCTCCATTTCCAGGTTTGTGATCCGCTTCCCTTCGTACTCGAAAGATGCGATCTTATTGTTCATTTCGGGATCGTGAAGCGGAAGCCTTAGTATCCTTCCCTGGGGCCCGTAGAAACCGACATTCGTAGTGGTAATACCCGGAATGATTTCTTCTGAACTGAATTTCGCGATCAATTTGGATGATGCATGGACCACATAGGGTTGCGCATTCTCCGGGTTCCAGTTCGTATGTGCCGCGAAAGCCCTGGAAAATTCCCGATCGAGGAATTCTTTATCGCCACCATAAAAATGCAGAAGATTGTCGAACCCTATACCGACAGTTGCCGAAACCATGCTATCGATAACAATTTCCGGCTGCAGCCCACCGGATGTACCCACCCGGATTATGTCCAGCGACTGCAATTCTTTTTTCACCGAACGATTGGGAAGATCGATGTTTACCAGGGCGTCGAGCTCATTCAGGACGATGTCTATATTGTCCGGCCCAATACCGGTTGAGATCACCGAGATCCGTTTTCCTTTGTAGGTTCCGGTATGGGTGTGAAACTCGCGATGTTGCTTGCGCACCTCAACCGTATCGAAATGAGCCGAAACCATAGCAACCCGGTCCGGGTCACCTACTGTGATCACCGTATTCGCCAGGTCTTCCGGCAAAAGGTGCAGGTGATAAATACTTCCGTCGGGGTTCAGGATCAATTCTGATTCTGCAATTCTCATCCGCCAACACGTTTTACCTTAAATCCCTTGTCTTTCAGGAATTGCATGATCCTGTCGCGGTAATCTCCCTGGATAATGATCTGTTCATTCTTGAAACTTCCGCCTACACTGAGCAGTTGTTTGATTTCCCTGGCCAGTTGCTTGAAATCTGAGTCTGCACCGTTATATCCTTCAATAATGGTGATCGGTTTTCCTTTGCGCTTCTCGTATTTACAGATCAGCGGATCATCCTGAAGCCAAACCGTAGGTTTTTCCTTTTCCTCAGGGGTTTCCGAAGGAACGTGATCCGGGAATAATTTCTTAAGCTGGTCTTCCAGGTCCATTATTTCTTGATTAGTCCGATCTCCACCAATCGCTGGTGCAGGAATTCACCGGCGGTAATATCCTCGTAGGCTTTAGGATGTTCGGCATCCACACATTCTTCCAGGCAATTCAGTTTCATGTCACTTCTTGGGTGCATGAAGAACGGAATGGAGTAGCGAGGAGTATTCCACTGCTCACGAGGTGGGTTTACGACCCTGTGAATGGTAGAACGCAGTTTATTGTTGGTGTGGCGTTCGAGCATATCACCTACGTTGATGACTAATTCGTCTTCTTCGGGAATGGCATCGATCCACTCTCCATCGTTACGAAGCACCTGCAGCCCTCCGGTTGAGGCTCCCATAAGCAGGGTGATCAGGTTGATATCGCCATGCGCTCCTGCTCTCACCGCACCTTTTGGTTCTTCGGTGATGGGAGGGTAGTGGATAGGCCTCAGGATACTGTTGCCATTGGCGGCCCAGTGATCGAAATAATGCTCGTCCAGACCAATGTACAAGGCAAGGGCCCTGAGCACATAAATACCTGTCTTTTCAAGCATGCGATAGGCTTCCATTCCTACTTTGTTGAATTCAGGTAGTTCTTCCACACTGACATTCTCTGGGTATTCGTCCGGTAGATTCGCATCGGTGGCAGGTTCTTGTCCGAAATGCCAGAATTCCTTCAAGTCGCCTTCCTTCTTGCCTTTTGCGTGTTCCTTTCCGAAGGAAACATAGCCCCGCTGACCTCCCAGGCCGGGAATTTCGTACTTCAGCTTATTTTCAAGAGGAAGAGCGAAAAACGACTTAACCTCCTTGTACAATTGGTCCACAAGGGAATCGCTCAGGAAGTGATTCTTCAGGGACACAAATCCGATCTCCTCGTAGGCATGACCAATTTCATCTACAAATTTTTGCTTTCGAACAGGATCCCCCGAGAGAAAGTCGGCCAGATCCACACTGGGTATATTATTCATTGCATTGTGCTTTACTAGTGGCAAAGATACCAAATAAAGCCGCTATTTCCGAAGAGAAAAAAACTGTGATTTTTCCAGTTCAGATATAGTTTTTTCCTACTTTTGAAGTTCATTTCAGCTTAAATGTCGCATACAACTGTTTCTACTATTGCATTCGATTACGATTCGGGTGATCTTGATAATTCAGTCTTACTTTCACTTTACAAAAAGATGATGAAACCCCGGCTGATCGAGGAGAAGATGCTGATCCTTCTTCGCCAGGGAAAGATCTCAAAATGGTTCGCCGGCATTGGCCAGGAAGCCATTTCGGTTGGTCTGACCGCCGTGATGGAAAAAGACGAGTATATTCTTCCCATGCACCGCAACTTGGGAGTTTTCACCGGCCGGGAGATCCCGCTTTACAGGCTGTTCTCACAATGGCAGGGAAAAGCGAACGGTTTCACCAAGGGCCGTGATCGCAGTTTTCACTTCGGAACCCAGGAATTCAGGATCGTTGGGATGATCTCCCACCTGGGACCCCAGTTTGGAGTTGCCGACGGTATTGCCCTGGGTAATTTGCTGAAAAAGAACAACAAGATCTGTGCTGTTTTCACAGGAGAAGGAGGCACCAGCGAAGGCGATATACACGAAGCCCTGAATGTGGCTTCTGTATGGAAGCTGCCCGTTTTGTTTTGTATCGAGAACAACGGTTACGGGCTTTCCACACCTACTTCAGAACAGTACAATTGTGAGAATCTGGTGGATCGTGCGATAGGCTATGGTATGGAGAGCCATATCATTGAAGGTAATAATATTGTTGAGGTCTACACCA
>JAUIIU010000049.1 GCA_030431695.1 Bacteroidia bacterium
TAAAACTATTCACAGGCCTGTGTCCCGGGACAATTACAACTTCTCCAAGGGGTGAAGGTGGTTTTGGATACGATCCGCTGTTTCAGCCCGACGGTCACGACAGAACTTTTGCCGAGATGCCATTGTCTTTAAAAACGGAGATCGGGCACCGCGGAAAGGCAATTGTACAATTACTCGAGCACCTGAAGGCAGAGTGAGACTTACTTCTGAAGTATTCCTTCCAATTCGATCATTATCTCGCGAATAAGATTATCTTTGCCGCCGATTCCTCAGGGTGAGGAAGCGTTGTAAATGAAGCATTTGGGTTTTATCTGTCGTAAGCTTCCGGACAACGCGCTAACAGGTAAAATACTTTTATGCCGACATTTCAATCTTTAGGACTGGAGGAGAATTTCCTTCAGGCCATATCCGATATGGGTTTTGTGACCCCGTCGGAAGTTCAGGAAAAAACAATTCCCCTTCTTCTCGAAAAAGAAACCGACCTGGTCTCGCTTGCGCAAACCGGGACCGGGAAAACCGCAGCTTTCGGCTTCCCCATGCTTCAGAAGATCCAGGCCGAAAGCAGGACCACGCAAGGGCTTATACTTTCGCCTACCCGCGAACTCTGTTTGCAGATCACTAACGAATTAAAAGCCTACGGCAAGTACGTGGACGGACTCAATGTGGTTGCGATCTACGGGGGTGCCAGCATTACAGACCAGGCCAAGAAGATCAAACAGGGTGCACAGATCATTGTGGCAACACCGGGAAGGATGAAGGATATGATCGGTAGGAAGATGATCGATATCTCCAGGATCGAATACTGCGTGCTTGATGAAGCGGACGAAATGCTGAACATGGGCTTCTATGAGGACATTACGGAGATCCTTTCGCATTCTCCCGAAGACAAGAGCACCTGGCTTTTCAGTGCTACCATGCCGAAGGAAGTTGCGAATATTGCCCGGAAATTCATGCATTCGCCGGTTGAGATATCCATTGGGACCAAGAATGTGGGTGCCGAGAATGTATCCCACGAATACTATCTAGTCAATGCCAGGGATCGTTACCTGGCACTTAAACGACTCGCCGATGCCAACCCGGATATCTTCTCCGTGGTCTTTTGCAGGACTAAACGCGACACCCAGAAAGTGGCCGAAAAGCTCATCGAAGATGGCTATAATGCCGCAGCTTTGCACGGCGATTTGAGTCAGAATCAACGCGACCTAGTCATGAAATCCTTCCGTACGCGGCAGATACAAATGCTGGTGGCTACAGATGTGGCTGCGAGAGGAATTGATGTTGATGATATCACCCACGTGATAAACTACCAGCTACCGGACGAGATCGAGACCTACACTCACCGTAGTGGTCGGACAGGCCGTGCAGGGAAGAGCGGGGTTTCCATGGTGATAATCTCCAAAAGTGAATTCAGGAAGATAAAGGCGATAGAGAAGATCATTCAGAAGGAATTTGTCTCCAAGGATATACCTTCCGGGATGGAGATCTGCGAACGGCAGTTGTTGCACCTGGCCAGCAGTATCAGGGAAACGGAGGTCAATCACGAGATCGATATGTATCTCGAGGGAATCGAAGAGGTACTGGCAGATTTCAGTAAGGAGGAGCTTATCAAGAAGGTGTTTTCGGTTGAATTCACGAGATTTTATAACTACTATAAGAATTCCAAAGACCTCAATGTCGCTGCGGGTGAACCGACCGCTGTTGATGCGGGAAAAGGTATTCGGTTCTTCATTAACCTGGGTGGGAAGGATGATTTCGACTGGATGACGTTGAAGGATTTCCTGAGAGACCTGCTGCAACTAGGGAAAGACGACCTCTACAAGGTAGATGTAATGAGCAGTTTTTCGTTCTTCAACGTGGATGAAAAGCACAAGGACCTGGTTCTTGATGTATTTCGGTCCTTCAAACTGAACGGCAGGAGAATTTCCGTGGAGATCTCCAAGGACGGAAGGCGAAAAGGTGGTGGCCGACCCGCGAAGCAGGGCAAAAAGGGAAAGAGAAATAAACCCAACTGGGGAGAAGATCGTCCCGTTTTCAAGGGAAAGAAAAGACGAAAGCACCAAAGACCCAACGATAAGGGAACGGGGGGAAAACGCAGGAGACGTTAAGTATGTCTTAAAATTGGGGGTGTTCGTACAACTTTGACGGAATTTTTACGTCTATTTATGTACATTTACAATCTGAAGGCTATGAAGAAAATTCTTATCCTGCTATTGCTAATTTCTTGCGCCGTCGTCCATGCCCAGGACGATGCGGTCATCAATGGTACCGTGCTAAACGATGCCACAGATGAACCCCTGGAGAATGTGAATATCGTAAACCTTAACAGCGTTAAAGGAGCCAGTACGGATCGAGAAGGTAAATTCAGTATTCGTGCACAGGTGAACGACACCCTGTATTTCAGTTATTTAGGTTTCAAATCGATACGTTTTCGGGTGACCAACGACTGGTTGCGATTTGGCGATATCAAGGTAAAAATGACCGAATTAGGTATCGCACTCGAAGAGGTGGTGGTTCGCCCGGTAGAACTTACCGGCTATGTGGAAGTGGACGCCCGCCTGATCCCTATTTACGACAACTACCGTTACCGGATCTCCGGCCTGAGTACAGGCTACGAAGGCGGAAAGACCAAACCCGGAGCCGTGAGCAGTGTGCTGAGTTCTATCTTTAACCCGGCCGATTTCCTCTATAATATCTTCGGAAAGAAACCCAAACAGATGCGCAAACTGCGGCAGATGAAGGAAGACGACGAGATACGGAACCTGCTTGCAGGAAAATACGATCGGGAGACGCTTATGGCCGTTCTCCAGCTGGAACGAGTGGATATCGACGAGATCGTGAACCGTTGCAACTATTCCCAGGACTTCATCAATACGGCCAGCGACCTGCAGATCCTGGATGCCATCAGTGAGTGTTACGAGGAATACAAGGTCCTGAATCGCCAGAAAGGGAAGGGCTGATACCTGGGAGTATACTTTCGGAGAATTGTCTTAATTTAGGCATTCACCTTTTTTCTACCATGCAGGAAATTGTTCAACTTCAGCGTGAATTCTTCAATTCAAACATCAGCAGGGATATTTCGTTCAGAAAAGAACAACTCAGAAATCTACTTTCTTTGCTGAAAAGTAACGAGGCAGAGCTTTGTGAGGCTATTCATACCGATTTCGGCAAGTCTGAATTTGAGACCATCGCCACTGAGCTCGAAGTGGTTTACAAGGATATCCGAAAAACACTGAAACATCTTCACCGTTGGGCTGAAGAACGAAGGATTCCTACCAACCTCCTGAATTTTCCGGGCCGAAGCTACCTCAGATCCGAACCGCTTGGGGTTAGTCTTATCATAGGTGCGTGGAACTACCCCTACCAACTTTCGCTTGCCCCGGCCGTGGCGGCCATTGCGGCGGGATGTACCGTCATTCTTAAACCCAGTGAACTTCCGGCCCGTACCAGCGCGATCATGGCAAAGTTGATAAACACTACTTTCGACAAAGGCTTCTTTCATGTAATAGAAGGGGGAGTGGAGGTGACCACCGAACTGTTAAAGCAGAAATTCGATAAGATATTTTTTACAGGTAGTACCCGTGTAGGACGTATTGTCTACGAAGCCGCAGCCAGGCAGTTAACACCCGTGACCCTGGAACTGGGAGGGAAGAGTCCTGCCTTTGTTACCCACGACTGCAACCTGAAAATGACGGTCAAGCGACTGATCTGGGCAAAATTCCTGAATGCGGGTCAGACCTGTATCGCCCCGGACTATGTGATGGTGGACAACGGTATAAAACAGAAATTCCTGGAACAGTGTGTACGGGAGATTATAAAACGGAATTATTCCCTGGACGACCAGAATTATGTTCAGATCATCAATGATGCTAACCTAGAAAGGCTTTCAGTATTGATCGATAAGGAAAAGGTATTTTTCGGCGGGGAGATCGATGTGGATAACAGGTCTGTTATGCCTACAATATTAACGGAGATATCATTCGACGATGCGATCATGAAGGACGAGATCTTCGGGCCATTATTGCCTGTGATCGGATACGACGATCTTGACAAGGCTATCCAGCAGGTAAGGTCACTGCCTCGTCCGTTGTCCTGTTACGTTTTCAGCAAGAACGAAGAAAGCCGGGAGAAGATATTGAATGAAGTATCCTTTGGGGGTGGCGGTGTTAACGAAGCAGTGATGCACATCACCAATATGGACCTGCCTTTCGGAGGGGTTGGGCCCAGCGGGATAGGTAAATACCATGGCGAGGCCGGATTCCGGGAGTTCTCAAACATCAAGGGCGTTCTCAGTAAACCAACCTGGTTCGAGCTCAACCTGAAATATTCACCCTTAAGCAAAACCAAACTTAGTTGGATACGACGTTTTTTTAAATTCTGAATTTTTTCTACCGGTGATGATACGGTTCATTCCTAAGAATAGTAAACCCGCGATACAGCTGCTCCACGAAGAATAAACGCACCATCTGGTGGGAAAAGGTCATTTTTGAAAGTGACAATTTACCGTTTGCCCTGGAATACACCTCTTCACTGAATCCGTATGGTCCTCCAATCACGAATACAAGGTTTTTGAGTCCGCTGTTCATTTGTTTCTGAAGAAATGCTGAAAAACCCACGGAATCGTACTGTTTACCATTTTCATCCAACAGAATAAGGTGATCGCTGTTCTGAAGGCGTTTCAGTATTTCGGCGCCTTCCAGTTGTTTCTGTTGCGTTTCACTGAGGTTTTTAGTGTTTTTTGCATCAGGAATTATCTCGAAAGAAAACGAGATATAGTGCGAGAGACGTTTCACATATTCATCGATAAGGGCTTGCAGATCCCGATTATCAGTCTTACCTATAGCCAGCAGGGTAATTTTCATGCGTTGTAATTGTATTATGATACAAAGGTAGCATTTCCTGTGCGCTTCATTCTTCCTTCTTCTTTTAGTATTTTAGCTGAAAGAATTCGTGACATGATTACCAAAAAAGAATTTAACAAGGAGATCGACCTGATCATCGCCAATGCCATTCGTGAAGATGTGGGGGAAGGAGACCACAGTTCGCTGGCCTGTATTTCACACGATGCCGAAGGTACTGCGAAATTACTGGTCAAGGATGAAGGCATCATAGCTGGGATCGATTTTGCCCGCCAGGTATTTGAGTTTGTGGACACAGGCCTGTCCATGGATGTGAAGATCCCCGACGGAAACCCTGTGAAATACGGGGATGTGTGTTTTTATGTTTCCGGAAACTCGCAATCCATCCTAAAGGCAGAACGCCTGGTATTGAATGGTATGCAGCGGATGAGTGCCATTGCCACCAAGACCAATGCGTACGTAAAACTTCTGGAGGGCACCGGTACCAGGATACTGGATACCCGTAAGACAACACCTGGGATCAGGGCACTCGAGAAATGGGCGGTGAAGATCGGCGGGGGAGAGAACCATAGGTTTGCGCTCTACGATATGATCATGCTGAAAGATAACCACATTGATTTCTGTGGGGGGATCGAAAAGGCAATAGCAAAGACCCGTGAATATCTCAAAGACCAGAAACTCAACCTGAAGATCATTTGTGAGGCGCGAAACCTGGATGAGATTCAGCAGATCCTGGATGCCGGAGGCGTTTATCGTATCCTGATCGATAATTTTAATTACGAGGATACCCGAAAGGCCGTAGAAATGATAGGGGATAGTTGCCTGACGGAGTCCAGCGGCGGAATAACCCTGGAAACAGCGAGGAAATATGCCGAATGCGGGGTGGATTACATCAGCAGCGGTGCGCTAACCCATTCGGTCCACAACATGGACCTGAGTCTAAAAGCTGTGTGATGAGCAAAGAAGTGGAGGAAAAATTACTGAGGGTTCCGGTGATCAATGTGATCGTTCGGATCTTCAGGCGAATTATCCTTCCAGGGTTCAACGGACTCTCACTTTACGATCTGCTGGAGATCTATATTACGGGGATCATTAAAGGGACATTTTCCGCAAGGGCTAGTTCCATCGCATATAGTTTTTTTATTGCGATCTTCCCTTTTTTACTATTCATTCTGAACCTGATCTCGTACATCAAGGTTGAAGGCTTCCAGCAGCGATTCCTGAGCTTTATCCAGGACCTTTTGCCGCCGCAGACCCATGATTTTTTCATCCCTGTGATCGAGGACATCGCTCTGAATCAACGTACCGGACTTACCTATTTTGTCTTTTTTCTATCACTTTTCCTGGCTGCGAATGGTGTGAATGCCATCTTCAGTGCTTTTGAGGGTTCCATCCTGGTGAAGATCAACCGGGCTTTTTTAAAACAGTATCTTATTGCCATAGTTGTGGCGATCTGTCTGAGCATACTGATGCTAGTGACGGTTGGTGTGATCCTGTATGGCGAATATATTATCAGTGAATTGAAAGGAAGCGATTTTATTTCCAACGATATCTTCTGGATCAATGTATTGCAGGTAACCGTTTTTGTGAGTATGGTTTATGTGATTACATCCGGACTTTATCATTTCGGGGTGAAAGAAGGCCGGGAGACCCGGTTCTTCTCTGTCGGGGCCTTGGTAACCACCCTCTTGTTCATGCTTACCACCTACCTGTTCGGGGTGTATATTAACAACTTCTCGAATTATAATGAATTATACGGCTCTATCGGGGCAATACTGATCATGATGTTTTACATCTGGATCAACTCCAACCTGTTATTACTTGGCTTCGAGCTGAATATCTCCCTGCAGCGCCTGAAAGAGAAGCACAGGCCTTCCGCCGATGAAACGGCCTGATTTTATGACCAGGTCTGGTTGTCAAACTTAAAATTGTTTATAAACGCTTCGCCAGGTCGTTTTTAATCTGAATGGCCTTTTTTAATTTTATGCTGTGTACTTCATAGATGTAATTTTACCCATTCCCTTAAAGCAGACCTTCACCTACAGCGTGAACGAGCACGAGGCTCGTTTCCTGAAACAGGGTATGCGGGTGGCCGTGCCTTTTGGTAAGTCGAAAGTGTACACGGGAATTGTATACAGGGTTCATACCGAACCACCATCGAGCTATGAGACCAAATCGATCGATCAGATCCTGGATGAAGAACCCATTCTTAATTCACTTCAGCTGAAGCACTGGGAATGGATGGCCTCCTATTATATGTGCACCCTTGGGGAGGTGATACGGGCGGCCCTGCCATCGGCTTTTTTACTTGAAAGCGAAACGCTGATCAAGCTGGCCACCGAAGCCGAAGTAAACGAATCCGATCTAAGTGATGAAGAATTTCTGGTCTATGAAGCGCTTCGGCATCAGTCGAGCCTTCACATCAACGACGTTCGTTCCATCCTGGATCGAAGGAATGTGGTGAAGATCATCCAGCAATTGCTTCAGAAAGGTGCCATAGAAGTGGAGGAAGCGGTTTACGAGAAATACACTCCTAAGATCGTCCGTTATATCAGGTTGGCCGCCGAGTACACTTCCGAAGAAAACCTGCGTCAGCTACTTGAAACCCTTTCCAGGGCTCCGAAACAGAGGGATGTGCTGATGTCGCTTTTCATGCTTTCAGCACAACAGAAACAACCGGTTAGTTCTGTACAGCTTCAGAAGCAAAGCGATGCGTCTGCGGCTACCCTCAAAACGCTTATCGACAAAGGTATCCTGGAAGAGTATTTTCTCCAGAAGGACAGGGTAGAGTACCAGGGCCCGGAAGGAGCCGACACCAAAGCCCTCACGGAGGTGCAATCTAAGGCACTGCAGGAGATCAGGCATAGTTTCGAAACGCATGAAGTAACGCTTTTACACGGGGTGACCTCAAGTGGTAAAACGGAGCTCTATGTGGAATTGATCTCCGAACTGCTCGACAGCGGGAAGCAGCTGCTGTATATGCTGCCCGAGATCGCACTTACAACGCAGCTGATCAGCAGGTTGCAGTATTATTTCGGAGAACGTATCGCCGTATATCATTCAAAACACACCCTGAACGAACGGGTGGAAGTTTGGAACCATGTACTTCAGCAAAAAAACAAGGCACAGATCGTAATTGGAGCGAGATCGGCATTATTCCTACCTTTTTCCAACCTGGGACTGATCATCGTGGATGAGGCACACGAGCCCAGTTTCAAGCAATACAGTCCGGCGCCGCGATATCACGCCAGGGATTCGGCAATTGTACTCGCACAAATACACGGCGCGAAGACCCTGCTCGGGTCGGCAACGCCATCACTGGAGAGTACTTTTAATGCCCAAACCGGCAAATACGGTTGGGTAAAATTAAAACAGCGCTACGGGAATGTCCTTATGCCGGAGATCGAGCTGGTGGATATTCGGGAAAAACACCGGAAAAAGCGAATGACGGGACATTTCAGCGATCGATTGCTGGAAGAAATACACGAGGTCCTGAAGGAAGGGGAGCAAGTGATATTGTTTCAGAATCGGCGGGGTTATTCACCTTTCGTGGAATGTACCACCTGCGGGGTTTCACCACAGTGCCCCAACTGCGATGTGAGCCTTACCTATCACCAGTTCAAGAATGAATTGCGCTGTCATTACTGCGGATATCACATGGCCATGCCGATTTCATGTATGGCTTGCGGTAGTGAGACTCTGGACACCAAGGGTTTCGGAACGGAGCAGATAGAGGCGGAGGTGAAGGAATTGTTCCCAGAGCACAAGGTGGCTCGAATGGACCAGGATACGACCAAAGGCAAGCACGCCTACGCCAAACTGATCGAAAAGGTCGAGAATCGGGAGGTGGATATCATCGTTGGTACCCAGATGCTGGCAAAAGGGCTGGATTTCAGGAGTATCCGCTTAGTTGGGGTGATGAATGCAGATAACCTGCTGAATTTCCCCGATTTTCGTGCCCACGAACGCAGTTTTCAGCTGTTGCAGCAGGTTGCGGGCCGTGCGGGAAGGACGGAGAAGAGGGGAAAAGTGCTGATACAGACCTTCAATCCGTTACATAGGATCCTTCAGCAAGTGAGTGTGAACGATTACGACGGAATGTACAAGGATGAGGCCGAACAGCGCTACCAGTACAAATATCCCCCGTATTATCGTACGATCAGGATCACTTTCAGGGATAGGAACTACAATAAGATGCAAAAGGCTGCGGTGTGGTTTGGGGCGTTGTTGCAAACCAAGCTGAAAGACCAGGTTTTAGGCCCGGAGGCCCCACCGGTGGGTCGTATCCGGAATTTGTTCATCACCAACATACTGGTGAAGATCCCCAGGCAGCAGTCGGCGCCAAAAACCAAGGCATTTATTGCCAGGGCTGTACAAAGCTTTAATTCAGTGAAGGATTTCTCCACCGTTAAACTCACTATAGACGTAGATAATTATTAATTGCGCATGGAAGCGGCCAGTGCTTCGGCCAGTTCTGCTTTGCGGTTCCGGCTGAGCGGAAGCTGTTCTTTATCCAGTTCGATCACCTTGCTGTTGTAACGTTCAACTTTGTCGAGGTTCACGATATAGGATTTGTGGATACGCAGGAAGCGGTCTTTCGGGAGTAGTGCTTCAAAGGCTTTCATGGTAGAAAGTACTACCAGGGCGTCGTGTTCGGTGACCAGTTTCACGTAATCTCCCAGGGCTTCGATATAGCGAAGTTCGTTTAGGAAAACCTTACGTTTTTTCAGGTTACTCTTCACGAAGATGAAGTCTTCTTCGTCAAAGCCTTCGTCGTTCTTTAATTTATAGTTGGTGATCGCCTTGTGAACCGCATTCAGGAAACGATCTTTGGAAATAGGTTTCCGAAGGTAATCCACCGCATCGTAATCGAATGCTTTAAAGGCGTATTTAGTCTTACCTGTCACGAAGATGATCTGTGGTTTGTGTGTGAGATCATCGAGTAGGTCGAAACCGGAAAGAATGGGCATTTCAATATCCAGGAAGATAAGGTCTATATTCGTTGTGGCCAGTCCCATCTTAGCTTCGATGGCATTATTGTACTCGGCTACAAGGTCTAAAGAAGGGTGATTCTCGATCAGCTTCACGATGGATAGTCGCTGAAGCGTAGAATCATCAACAATTGCACACTTTAGTATTGGTTTGTCCACGGTTAGACTATTTTATAGTATGGCAATGATAACTAAAAAATCGATGAACTGCAACTTTTTTTAACTTTTGTCGTCATAATTGCTCGTTTCATCTTTTTGTGTAAGAAAAATCTTTGTTTTTTCTATGTTGATACTTAAACCATTCAATCTTTGATAATTATAAATAAAGTAGTATTTTTGCACGCTCTTGGCAAGGCGCTGAGAGTTTATTTAATTGAAATTAAGTAGTTATTTATGAATCATTATGAAACTGTTTTCATCTTAAATCCCGTTTTATCTGAAGAACAGATAAAGGAAACAGTTAAGAAATACGAAGATCTTCTTGTTTCTAAAGGTGCTAAGATGATATCGAAAGAGGACTGGGGGCTGAAAAAGCTGGCTTACCCGATCCAACACAAAAAAAGTGGATTCTACCACTTGTTCGAGTACACTGTGGATGGTGAAGTGATCACCAACACCGAGCTTGAATTCCGAAGAGACGAGCGTATCATGCGTTACTTGACTGTAAAGCTTGATAAACATGCGATCGCATGGGCAGAGAAAAGAAGAACCCGTAACAAGCAAAAAGCATAAGGATGGCTACATTACAGCAACAGGCTAAAGGAAAGAAAGACGGAGAGATCAGATATCTTACTCCGCTGAACATAGAGACCACCAAAGCGAAGAAATACTGTCGCTTTAAGAAGTCGGGTATCAAGTACATCGACTACAAGGATCCGGATTACCTGATGAACTTCGTTAACGAGCAGGGTAAGATCTTACCTCGCAGGCTAACCGGCACCTCTCTGAAATACCAGCGTAAAGTGGCCGTGGCGATCAAAAGAGCGCGTCACCTGGCCCTTATGCCATACGTAACCGATCTATACAAATAAAAAGCAGACAGGATTATGGAACTTATATTAAAGAAAGACGTAGAGAACCTGGGCTTTACAGATGATGTTGTAACTGTAAAGAACGGTTATGGAAGAAACTACCTGATCCCACAGGGATATGCGGTACTTGCTACTCCTTCTGCTAAGAAAGTACTTGCGGAAACTTTGAAGCAACGTGCGTTCAAAGAGGAGAAGATCGTTGAGGATGCGAAGGCTGAAGCAGCTAAACTGAACGATATCGAGATGAAGATCGCTGCCAAGACTGGCGAAGGCGATAAGTTGTTCGGTTCTGTTACCAATGCCGACCTGGCAGAGGCTCTTGAAAAAGAAGGAGTGACCATCGAGAAGAAATACATTTCTATTGCTGGTGGTTCTATCAAGAGACTTGGTAATTACGAAGCCAGCATTCGTTTCCACAGAGATGTGGTGGTCAACTTTGCTTTCGACGTAATCGCCGAAGCGAAATAATTGACATATTTAAGACTATAAAACACCTTCAGCAATGAGGGTGTTTTTTTTTGAACGTTGTTTAAAAAAAAGTTTCTTAGATGGTTAGATTATTAGCAAGAATCTCAACCTGCTGTCTAATACTCCAATCATCTAGTAATCTAAAAGTCTAAAAATCTGGCTTGACCATGAAATACATCCGACTCACAAAGGAACAGTTCGAAGCACTGCATGAAGAATTTGCAAGGTTTCTTGCCACCCAATCCATCACGGCCGACGAATGGGCCAAACTCAAGGTGGAGAAGCCTGAAGTGGCGGAAGCCGAATTGGACATATTCAGTGACCTGGTGTGGGAAGGTGTACTTCGGAATGTTGAATATCTTGAAAAGATCGACCCGAACCAATTGTTCCTCTTCAGAATAGACGAGTCCGAAATGAAACTCATCGCCCTGAAGGTGAAGGATACTTCCAGGGACATTACTTCCACGGATGATTTTCAGTGGTTACTGAAAAATTACTCCGCGGATTCGGTGGAGATCTTCCGGTCATCCAAAGGATATTCCGAAGACAAATACGCAGAGATCTTCGAAATGCTGAAAATGGGGAGTGCCATCAGTAAAGGGGAGTGGTACCGGTATTTTGAAGGAGTGATTGGTTAGTATATTAGTAGGTTAGTATTTTGGTATATTAGTAAAGGTTGTTACTTAAAAACTAATAATCTATTATACAAAGAGCGCAACGATACCAACATACTAGGAGCGAAGCGATACTAAAATACCAACAATCTAATATTCTAAGAGCGCAGCGATACTAGAATACTAACAATCCAATAATCTAACCTCTTAAAACGACTCATTCGTATTCATAAGTCGTTCGGGTGTCAAGGTCTCCATCGTTATTGAACTCAGATCGCGACAGCACGTTCCCATTGTCATCAAACTCATAGGTAAAAGCATTCGTTAAAATGGAGCCGCCCGGGAATAAAACTTGATGTTCAACAGGATATGTATTAGCCAACTCGATTAGCCAATTATCCGCGATCATCCGGATCACCCGTCCTTTGTAGATCAGGGCATTGTGCTTCCAATGGGGTCCAAATAAAAGTGACAGATAGCCGTATGAAGTTGAGACCTCGGTCTCGTTATAACTATATTGAAAGGCGTCCACATTGGAAACACCAGTGGCTTGCAATAAATTTCCGGCATCGTCATACGAGAGATCGGCCGTAAATACTTCATTAAACTGATTGGTGTATTCTTCCTTGATTACCTGCATATTGTCATCCAGGAAAAAGGTAACGCTTGTGTTCACAACCTCGATCGGAGTGATCAATTGTTGCTGTATCCGAATCTCGTTCTCTGGATAGGTGATGTTCCTGATTAACAGGTCTCCCCCCTCATAGTCCTCGAAGCGTGTTAAACGGCCCTGGTTGTCATACACAAATGTCTCTACCTGATTATCACTTTCCAATCGAACGACCCTGCCATCTGCGTATGACGCAACCTTGTCGTTGACCGAGGTAAGCCGGCTTTCATTGAAGCGATAGATATCTACTTCATTTGTTAATAGTTGCTCCACAACTACAGAATCTAATTTCAATTCAAGGGGAGGTTCATTTGTGTCTTCATCTTCTACTATCATCATTGTTTCATTCTCCTTTGAACAGGAAAAGACCACAACCAGAAGCACAGGCAGGAAGAGATATTCTAATTTCACGTGAACAAGCAATTTTCTTTTCTGAAAATAATAAATTATTGATTTACAACAAAATGAGTTTGTCCTGAGAGATAATTGCAGTGGCAAGGTCATTCATATCGCAGGCTCTCGATAGGGTCCAGCTTGGCGGCCTTGGTGGCAGGGTAAGAGCCCGCCAGCACAGCCGTAAGGAATGAAATGATCGTAGCCCCGATCAAGGCACCCCATGGTAAGGCAAATTTAAAGTCGAAAATTGCCGCAAAGGCGATACCTGTAATAATTCCGAGGAAAATACCCAGCAGACTTCCAAACTGACCAATCAGGATGGTTTCAATAAAGAACTGGGTGGAGATCGTGGATCGTTTCGCGCCCATTGCTTTCCGCACGCCTATCTCCCGCGTACGTTCGGTTACCGAAACCAGCATGATATTCATCAGGGCAATCGAAGATCCCAGGATGGTGATGATACTGATAATCCATGCCGAAACCTCCAGGACCCCTGTAATACTTGCAATTCGGTTGATAAGGTCGTCGCTGCGTTCAATTCCGAAGTTATTCTCCTCTATAGGATTGAGTCCGCGTATATTCCTGAAAGTAACGATAGCATCATCCTGCGCCCCTGCCATCATGGCCTTGTCGTCCACCTTCACGCTAATGGTATAATTAATGTTGGACTGGGTGAAGATGCTACGCGCGATCTTGATAGGGATGAGAACCTTCAGGTCCTGGTTATTTCCGAAGGTCGCACCCTTGGATTCCAGCACTCCGATCACCTTGAATTTCACACCGCGTATGCTTATGGTCTTGTTGATGGGATCGTCATTTTTAAACAGTCCTTTGAGGAAATCCGAACCTATGAGTGCTACCTTGTTGTTATTCTCTATGTCGAAATAATTGAATGCCCTGCCACGGTCTACCTTTGTTCCCGTATTCTCCAGGTAATGCTCATTCACCCCAAGCACCTGTATATCCGGGTCTGTCTTCTCGCTTTCGAATTTGATCTCTGCTGAAGCCGTACCGAGAAAGGACAACGAGGTTTGCGCATAGGGGAATTCGTATCGCTCCAGGAACTCCCGGGCGTCGTTATAGCTGATCACCGGGTTGATCTTCTGGGTTTCCCGCTGGTTCCCACGTTGTACGCGCACCCCGAATTCATACCGCTGAATATTGAACGTGTTGGCACCCATAGAGGCAAAGTCGCTTGAAATGGTGCTTTCCAGTGCTTTTACAGCACTTAAAATACCCACAAGTGCCCATATACCTATCCCAATAATCACAATGGTAAGAATGGTGCGAAGTAACTGACTCCGAATGGAATCGATGGCAATTCGAACGTTTTCCCGGAAGAGTCCAAACATCTTTTAGCGGTTAGAATTGGTAATTAGACTGAAATCCGCTCATAAAGTTACCATTAATTTTAAGATATTTGCAGCGGAATTTAGCGACTGTCGCCCTTCGATACGATTCGCATCACTTCGACTCCGCTCAGTGATCGGCGAATCACTCAGGGCTCCATACTAAGATTCTAAAATACCAAAATACTAATATACCAATAAACTAGAATGTCCAACAAACCCTCCATACCCAAAGGCACCCGCGATTTTAATCCGCAGGAGGTCGTAAAACGGAACTACATCTTCGATGTGATCCGCCAGGCCTTTACGCGCTTTGGTTTCCTGCCTATCGAGACTCCTTCTTTCGAGAATAGCGATACGCTTATGGGGAAATACGGGGAAGAGGGGGACAGGCTTATTTTTAAGATCCTGAATAGTGGTGATTTCCTTCGGAAGGTGAGTGACGACGACCTGAAGACCAGGAATATTCCGGGAATTACAAGTTCTATTTCTGAAAAAGCCCTGCGATACGACCTTACAGTACCTTTCGCTCGCTATGTAGTCCAACATCGGAACGAGATCGACTTTCCTTTCAAGCGTTACCAGATCCAGCCGGTTTGGAGAGCAGACAGGCCCCAGAAGGGGCGTTTCCGTGAGTTCTACCAATGCGATGCCGATGTGGTGGGTAGTGATTCCCTCTGGCAGGAAGTTGAATTGGTACAGCTATACGATACGGTGTTCAGCGATCTGAAACTAAGGAATACCACCATCAAGCTCAATAATCGCAAGATATTAAGTGGTATTGCTGAAGTGATCGGTGCCGAAGACAAACTGATCGATTTTACCGTGGCTCTGGATAAGCTCGACAAGATCGGGAAGGACAAGGTGAAGGAAGAGATGCGTGAAAAGGGTATTTCCGAAGAAGCCATCGAAAAGGTAGAACCGCTGTTCAGTGTGACCGGGACTGCTTCAGAAAAAATAGAATCCCTGAAAAACCTCCTTTCAGCCTCCGAAACAGGGATGAGAGGTATCGAAGAGCTCGAATTCATTGTTAATACCATTGATGAACTTGGGTTGAGTTCCGCCAAACTTGAGGTGGATGTCACTTTAGCTCGCGGACTTAATTACTACACCGGTGCCATCTTCGAAGTCGCAGCTCCTTCCGAAGTAAAAATGGGCAGTATCGGCGGTGGTGGTCGTTACGACGATCTTACGGGTATCTTCGGATTGAAAGACACATCGGGTGTTGGTATTTCCTTCGGACTCGACCGTATCTACCTTGTAATGGAGGAGTTGGGTCTTTTCCCCGAAACCGTACTGGAAACTACGAGAGCGCTATTCGTTAATTTCGGCGAAAAGGAAGCCATGTATGCCATGCGGGCGGTGAGCGCACTGCGAGAAGAAGGCATAGCTGTGGACCTGTACCCGGATCCCGCAAAGATGGGGAAACAGATGGGTTATGCGGACAAACGCGGGATTCCCTTCGTGATCCTGGCAGGTGAGACCGAGATCGAATCGAATAACTACACTCTGAAGAACATGAGATCCGGTGAACAGAAGACGCTGGATATCGATCAGTTGGTGAACGAATTGAAGTAATCCTTTACCATTCTTTTTACCCTTTCCGGGGATTTCCTTATTTTACATAGGAACAAACGGGCGGAATTCTCCTCCTTAGATTGTTCTATATGAAAAGCTATGAAAGGGTATCTGTTCCTCTTAGTTACTTTGCTAACCTCGACGGTGGTCTCCCAGGTGGTTAATATCCCAGATCCGAACTTCAAAAGTGCACTGATAGGGCTTGGTGTGGATACCAATGGGGACAACCAGATTCAGACCAGTGAGGCAGCGGCTTTTACGGATCCGCTCTATGTGCCTGTCAATAATATCAGTGATATGACGGGAATTGAGGCATTTGTCAATATCACCGAAATTCAATGTGGTACCAACCAGATCACCCAGCTCGACCTGAGCAATAATCTTTTACTCGAAGAGCTCAAGTGCGGCAGTAACGACATCACTTCACTCATCCTGGGATCGAACCCAAACCTGCGCAGGATAGAGTTATTTGCCAACCCGATAAGCGATATAGATCTGGGTCAGTTACCAAATTTGGAATACTTCGGGGCTATGGTGACAGGATTTACCGAGCTTGATGTGAGTCTGAATCCCATGCTGGAATTCCTGGACCTGAGTAATAGTCCGATCACTGCGGTTGACGTTTCGAACAATCCCCAATTGAAGTATCTTAACTGTGCTGCGACCGGCATAACCAGTATTGATGTGTCGAACAACCCATTACTCGAATTGCTTTTTGTTTCGCTTACGAATGTTTCCACTTTGAATGTATCGGGCAACACGGCCTTGAAATTGATTGGCGTGAGAGGTTTGGGACTGAATACTCTGGACCTTTCAAATAACACCAATTTGGAGTATATCGATCTTAGGGACAACCTGTTCACGGAATTCGATTTCTCCATTTTTCCGAATCTGGTGGGTTTAAGGGTTCGGAACAACCTGATCACACAACTGGATCTTTCGGCTAATAATATACTTTGTCATTTCCTGGCCGACTCCCACGTCCTGGAGTATATCAACGTCAGGAACGGAAGTAATCCGCTCTTTTTTGCATCTCCCGGCGACTGTACCGTTGAATTTTCGGTAGGAACGGGGATATTCAGTTTTAACCCGGCCTTTTCGGCGGCGTTTAGTGATAACCTTGAGTATATATGTGTGGATGACGTGGTCTATGCGCAGCAGAATTTCACCGAAGTTCCCCCCGGTGTTGTTTTCATCGAGAACTGTGAGTTGTCGGTGGAGGATAATCTCCAAGCGGCCATTCGGTTGGTTCCCAACCCCACACGAGATCGTTTTACAGTCTCATCGGTTACTTCGATACGTTCATTAGTGATCAGGAACGCGATCGGTCAGCAAATGGTCTCACGTTTTTTTGATTCTTCTGAAGTTTCCATGGATATCTCGGAGTTATCCACCGGACTGTATTTTGTTGAGGTTACTACCCAAACCGGAGCTGGGGTGCATCGGTTGTTGAAGGAGTAAGGTCACTTCGGTACATTTCTCATTTCATTCGAAACACTCAGCGCCCCGAAGAATCGGACCCTGAGTGATTCACCAAAGATGGATCATATCGAAGGGTCACTTCGGTACATTTCTCATTTCATTCGAAACACTCAGCGCCCCGAAGAATCGGACCCTGAGTGATTTTTGCTATTGTGGCTTCGACACTTCGGCATGCTCAGTGCGACGCTCCGCTCAGCCACCGTGGACCCTGAGCGGAGCCGAAGGGTCACTTATATCTAGAGTGGGTCCAGTTTTTACATTCCGCCTCCTTTCGTAATTCAGGATGATCCCCTCTAATCAAAGCCTCCTTTTTCTTCCTACTCCATCCCTGAACCTGCTTTTCTCGATAGAAGGCGTGATCAATTCGGTTGTATTCTTCAAAATAAACCAGTTCTACTGGTAGCCTTTTAGCCGTGTGATTAGCTCCTCTGCCAGCCATGTGTTGCATCAATCTAAGATCGAGATCCTTCGTGCTTCCACAATAATAAGAACCGTCTGCACATAACAGAATGTACATAAATCCTTTTGCCAATGTCTAATGTTTTGTCGGGGAAGTCAGATGGTTAAAAGTAATAAAAATAACCCTCCAATTTCTCGAAGGGTTATATAGATATGAAACAAAACAGAATGCGCTAGCATTCATTCCTTATATGCGCCTGCGCGGCAGAGATCCTGGCGATCGGTACCCGGAACGGTGAACAACTTACGTAGTTCAGCCCAATTCCGCAGAAGAACTCAACAGAACTGGGATCACCGCCATGCTCGCCACAAACGCCCACCTTAAGATTGGGCTTGACACTTCGGCCCTTATCGGTTCCCATTTTCACCAACTGTCCCACACCTTCCCGGTCCACCACTTTAAAAGGATCCTCATGAAGGATACCCTTCTTCAGATAGATCGGCATGAACTTAGCCGCATCGTCGCGGGAATAACCGTATGTCATTTGTGTGAGGTCGTTTGTTCCGAAGGAAAAGAATTCGGCCTTTTCGGCGATCTTATCGGCAATGACTGCTGCTCTCGGCACCTCGATCATGGTTCCCACCATATATTCCACAGTATCTTCACGTTCTTCGAAGATCTCCTTCGCAGTACTGCGGATCACGTTCTCCTGTGCTTCGTATTCTTCCAGGGTTCCAACCAAAGGGATCATGATCTCGGGAAGCACCCGGATTCCTTTCTTTTTCACATTCAGTGCGGCTTCGATGATGGCACGGGTCTGCATTTCGGTGATCTCGGGATAGGTATTCCCAAGACGGCATCCCCGGTGGCCCAGCATGGGGTTGAACTCTTCCAGTTCGGCTACCTTATTCTTCACCTCCATGAGCGAAATATGCATATCTTCGGCCAGTTCCTTCTGGGTGGCCAGTTGATGAGGTACGAATTCGTGCAAGGGCGGATCCAGGAGTCGGATGGTAACCGGGAGTCCGTCCATGGCTTCGAAGATACCCTCGAAGTCTTCACGCTGCATCGGCAATAACTGCCGCAATGCTTTTCGTCGTCCTTTTTCGTGGCGCGCGAGGATCATTTCCCGCATGGCACGGATCCTGTCGCTTTCGAAGAACATATGCTCCGTACGGGTTAGCCCGATTCCTTCAGCACCAAAACTCCTGGCGATCTTCGCCTCTTTTGGCGTATCGGCGTTGGTGCGAACGGTCATTTTGGAGAATTTATCCGACAGCTTCATCAGTTCGGCAAACTCCCCGCTCAATTCAGGATCCTTGGTCGCTACTTTTCCCTCGATGATGTTACCGGTGGTACCATTGATGGAGAGCCAGTCGCCTTCGTGGAATTCCTTGCCGTCCACGGTGAATTTCCGCTCTTTGTAATTGACTTGAAGCGCCCCGGCCCCGGACACACAACATTTGCCTATACCACGGGCTACTACGGCCGCGTGAGAGGTCATCCCTCCGCGGGCGGTAAGTATACCCCTGGCTTTGTTCATTCCCTCCAGGTCTTCGGGAGAGGTTTCCACACGTACCAGGATGGTGTTCCTGAAGCGGTCGGCCTCATCGGCGAAAAATACGATCTGCCCTGTTGCTGCACCGGGCGACGCCGGTAGCCCTTGTGCGATGATATGGGCTTTTTTGATCGCTTCCGGATCGAAGACCGGGTGAAGCAGTTCGTCAAGTTTGTAGGGTTCTATAAGAAGCATTGCTTCTTCTTCAGAGATCATGCCTTCCTCCAGCAGATCCATGGCGATCTTCACCATTGCAGCCCCGGTTCGTTTCCCGTTACGGGTTTGAAGGATCCAGAGTTTGCCCTCCTGTATGGTGAATTCCATATCCTGCATATCGCGGTAGTGGTCTTCCAGGTGTTGCTGGTAGCCGTCCAGTTCGGCGTAGATCTCCGGCATTAGTTCTTCCAGGGAAGGATATTTTTCTAATCGCTCGGATTCCTCTACCCGAGCCAGTTTAGCCCAGCGTTGAGAGCCGATCTTTGTGATCTGCTGAGGTGTCCGCACCCCGGCTACCACGTCTTCACCTTGTGCATTGATGAGGTATTCGCCATTAAATAGGTTTTCCCCCGTACCGGCATCACGTGTAAAGCAGACCCCGGTTCCGGAGTCGTTCCCCATATTTCCGAAGACCATCGCCTGCACGTTTACCGCAGTACCCCAGTCGGCGGGATACCCGTGCATCTTGCGGTAGTACAGCGCCCTGTCCCCGTTCCAGCTATTGAAAACTGCGATGATGGAGCCCCAGAGTTGTTCCCAGGGATCATTCGGGAAGTCGCGGCCTACACGCTTGCGGATGATATCTTTAAAGTCGTACACCAAGTCCTGCAAGTCCTGGACGGTGAAGTCGGTATCCATGGAGATGCGACGTTTGTCCTTCAGGTGGTCGATCACCTCTTCGAAAGGATCCATATCCTCCTTGGATTCGGGTTTAAGTCCCATCACCACACTGCCGTACATCTGGATGAAGCGACGGTAGGAGTCCCAGGCAAAACGTTCGTTACCGGTTCGCTTTGCGATACCTGTTACCGACTCGTCGTTGAGTCCCAGGTTGAGTACAGTATCCATCATCCCCGGCATGGAGACCCGGGCCCCGGATCGCACCGAAAGCAGCAATGGATCGTCGTCGTTTCCAAAGGACTTTCCCATGATCTTTTCGACATGCACTACGGCCTTTTTCAGATCGTCCATTAGTAGTCCGCGGATGGCGTCTTCTCCGAGAGTATTGTATTCGGTACAAACCTCGGTAGAAATTGTGAATCCGGGCGGTACTGGAATGCCAATCGCACTCATTTCGGCAAGGTTGGCGCCTTTACCTCCCAGGAGGTTTTTCATGCTTCGGTTTCCATCGGCGGCCTTATCGCCAAAGGTAAAAATACGGGTCTTGGTAATTTCCATCGCTTCCATAATCTCTAGCTTTTATAAGAAAATTTTAAACTATAAAATTAGGGTAGGGAAGCGGGGTATTTCATGACGGGGGTCATGTTTAATGGGGTGAGTAGTGAATAGTGAGCAGTGAGCAGTGAGGGGTGAGTAGTGAGGGGTGAGGGGTGAATGGTGAATGGTGAGTAATGAGTAGCTGTCACTTCGAGCCTGCCCGCCTGTTTGCTGAGCGGAGTCGAAGCATGGAGGATGTATCGAGAAGCGGTTCTCTGTTGTCGGTTGTCACTTCGAGACTTCCGCCTTCGCTTCCGCTACGGCAGACACTCAGTGACCATGGTTCTTAGGTTCTGGGTTGTCGGTTGTCATTCAGAGCGGTGCCCTGAGCGCCCGCCTGAACGGAACGGGCAGGTAGCCGAAG
>JAUIIU010000050.1 GCA_030431695.1 Bacteroidia bacterium
AGTTTCGACGGCAGGTTCACCCTTCAGTTCGAGGGTGAGGTACTGGGCAATGGCGATCTGGCCTTGAACAGCATCACCTTATACCCGAACCCGGCCAATGCGTTGTTGAATGTAGTATCTCCCAACACGGAGATCACAGCCATAGTGATACACGATGTACAGGGAAGAGAAGTAGCGAAGCTCGAGGTGAACAACCAGCGCAGCTACCAGGTTGATATCAGTGGTCTGGACACGGCCTTGTATTTCGTAACGGTAACAACCGAAGACGGAACGGTGACAAAACGGATCGTGAAGCTATAACAAACTTGACCAAATCTTTAAACAACCGCCTCTCATTGAGGCGGTTTTTTTATTTCGGAAGAAATAATTTATACATTATCCAGTTTAATTCATATGAAAAAATACATAATCGGATTAGCGTTCCTGGGTATTGGGTTTTTCTTCTTCGGAACTAAAAAAGGAAAGGTGATGAAGAATGTCGCTATCACTTATGTAACCTCGCCGGAGCTTATCAATAAAGAGGGTTCTTCGGTAGTGGAGAGAATACTACCTCCTCAGAATTTTCAAAGAAAGATATATGCCGAAGGGTCCTTCCAGCGATACATTCAGGATTATCCCTTAAAACCCTACGGTGCAAAAGTGGTCAATTTTGATGGAAACGACTACGTGTACCAGGGAGGTCATGTGGGGGTCTTTACCCTGCCTGTTCCGCAAAATGGCTTACAACAATGCGCCGATGCATTGATTCGAATACGTGCCGAATATCTTTGGGAACAGAACCGAAAGGACGAGATCGGTTTTAATTTCACATCGGGACACTATTGTTCATGGACCAAATATGCCGAAGGCTATCGCCCGATTATCAATGGAAATCAAGTGACCTTCCATAAAACTGCTTCGGACGATGCTTCCGAGTCTAATTTCTACCGCTATTTGAACCTTATTTTCATGTATTCCGGGACACAATCACTATACGATGAACTAACAAGGGTAAATTCTATTTCTGAAGTTGAAGTAGGCGATATGCTCATCTATCCGGGAAGCCCCGGGCATGTGATCCTTGTTGCAGACGTCGCAGAGGATGCCAGCGGCAGGAAATTGTTTATTTTTGCACAGGGTAATACGCCGGCGCAGACTGTCCATTTGCTGAAGAATCCTAACGACCTTGGCCTGAGTCCCTGGTACGAGATAGAAATTGGACAGTACCTTGAGATACCGACCTATTACTTCAATGAAGTTAAATTCGTACGATTCAAATAATGTCTGAACCTCTTACCGAACAAGAACTACATAACCTGGCGATGAATATCGTGGGTAAGGACCTTGAGAAACAAGGTTTTGAATTCCTCGGTGTGAACAGCAAACTCAAAAGAGACCCTCAATTCGTGGCGCTAAAGGACAAAGATTTGCATTTTGTGATAGTGAGAGCGATCTCTTATCCGCAGGATGCACATAATTACGACCCGGTATTTATGCAAACCATCAAGTCGCACGCCGATAAGTTCGAAGCGAAGACCTATTATGCCGGGGTAGGCCTGGGACATGGTTCAGACTATGCCAAACCTGTGATCAAAGATGAGCACTACAGTTTGGTTTACAATGGAATCCAGGAGATATTATGAGGCTTTTACTAATCACATTTGCGACACTACTTGTATTGTCCTGTACCCAGGACAAACCCACTATCCATTTAGTTTCCGGGGAGGGCTTTGGTACTTCTTACAATATTCAATTCTATTCCTCCTCAGGGATCGATGCGCAAAAAGGGATCGATTCCGTATTGAATGTGATCAACAGGTCGGTGAGCACCTATATGCCCGATAGTGATATTTCGAAGATCAACGCAGGAGATTCCACGATCGTCATAGATGAGATCTTCAGGGACGTTTATATTTTGTCTGAACAGGTCTACAATGAATCCGAAGGTTATTTCGATCCAACCGTCGGTGTGCTTCGGAACGCATATGGTTTCGGGGACGTGAAACCGATTGAACAGCTCGATCAAACAGTACTGGACTCGCTGCGCCAATTTGTTGGCTTTCAGAAAGTGGAATTAACTTCCGAAGGAACCATAAAAAAGGATTTTCCACAGATCTATTTCGATTTTAATGCTGTGGCCAAAGGATATGGAATTGACCGGATCGGGGCGTATCTGGAGGCTGAAGGCGTAAAGCATTACCTGATAGAACTTGGCGGTGAGATACTTGCTTCGGGGCAGAACCTGGAAAAGAACAGCGACTGGGCCGTTGGTGTCGAGGCAGTGGATTCTAACCTGGAAGACCGTAGCCTGGCTGAAGTGATAACCATTTCAGGCAAAGGAATGGCCTCCTCTGGGAATTATCGAAAATTCAGGATCGATTCACTTAGCGGTAAAAAATATGTGCACACCATCAACCCGCTTAACGGACTTGCCGAACAAAGCGATGTTACCAGTGCCACCGTGATCGCCAATGACTGTGCTACCGCCGATGCCTATGCTACGGCTTTTATGGCCATGGGACTCGAACGTTCCATCGCTTTGCTGAAAAAGAACAGTTCGCTGGAAGCATATCTTACCTATATCGATTCAGCTGAAGGATCAAAAGTTTTTGTTACTGAAGGATTCCGGAAACGAATTCGTGAGTGATCAGCGTTTAAGAGTGAAATGCCCTCTAACTTCCCGACCATCTGCCATGGTAATACTGAACCAGTAATCGTTACTTGGTACGGCAACCCCGTTATTATCTGTTCCATCCCATCCAATGGATTCCAGGGGTAAACCAGTTAGGATTCGTCCATAGCGATCGAAGATCAGGATCTTACTTCCGGGAAATTCCCAGATCCCCTCGATCTGCCAGGTGTCGTTAACCCCATCACCATTTGGGGTGAAGAATTTTGGATAATCAAGCACCAGGATCTCAACTTCGGCCAAACCGCATCCTTTCTTATCTCTTACGATCGCCCTATGATATCCTCGACTCACACCAACAAAGAAATTTTCATCCCGAAAGGGCAGCAGGTCGTCCAGCAGAAATTCGTAGTCTCCGTTCCCTTCCACGGTGACGGTTACCGTATTGTCTCGCCCGCGGAAATCTTCAACCGTAACATCAGTAATGGTAGCCGCTTCCGAAGAATTCACAACCGTGGTCGCTTTTACTTTGCAACCCTGGGAATCGGTTACATTCACCCAGTATTCCCCACCCGAAGTGATCTCGATCGAATACAGGTTGGGTCCTTCCTGGCCTGTGCTCCACTCGTAGTAGGCAAAACCGGGTTGCGTAGCCAGAATAGCAGGATCCGTAGTATTTTCACACACAAATACGTCATCTGGAAGTGACACTTCAAAGTTCGCATCCACCCTGATCTCGAAACTATTGGTGTCCACACAGCCGGAATTGTTATTCTCGATACGATAGTAGATCGTCATTGGGTTGGATGTATTGGTAAACGGACTGGAAATGGGGTTGATCCCAATATTCGCGTCGTTTAGTGAACTGTGAAAAGTAACGGTCATATTGGTCTGTCCCATGGTGATCTCGGGGATGAGTGGTTCGAAATCGAACTCCGTACGGCCATCCACCACCGCATCCATTTCGCAGGTGACAATATCCCCTACCTGGTGCGCCACGGGTTGATCTGGCAGTACTGCGGAACCAGTCATTTCCAAACTGAAACCACCGGAGCCGTGGGGCCGGTCGATAAGTATGATATATTCCTCACCGGCCAGGGCATCAATATATTGCAAATAACCGTTTCCATCCTCTCCGGGGCCTTCAAAGTGATCGACCTCCGTAAGATTAAGTCCTGTATTTGCAGGAACTCCGGCATTTTGCGGATTGGTACTTGAGCAGCGAATGGCCTCACCGAGGTTTTCACAATCCACATTCGGACCATAGATGGCAAAATCGTAATCTGCTTCCGGGTTGTCCGGGATGAGATCGAAGGTGAGCTCACCCGATCCCACTATAGACATGCGTAGCCATATGGTGTTCAGATTGAAACTGTAACAGGGAGGGCGTATATTCCCGGGCAGGGAAAATTCGTCGAAACCCTCTCCGTTAGGTTCGAGTCCGAAGGACGTACTCCCACATACCAGCAAGGCATTGGTGCAGTCGTTCGGATTCTGTCCGAAGGAAAGCCAGCAGTAGCACAGTAGTATTCCAAGATGTAGTTTCCTGATCATTAGTGTGAAATAAAAGTAGGTAAGCAGGCTTAAAAACCCAAAGAATGGAAGTCGCTGTTTATAAATTCAGACTTTTTCCAGCTATTAAGTTTGTCCGAATTTATAACTTTTTACAAACCGGGATAAGTTCGCCATTTGCGAGGCGATAGCGATCAATATCTTCTTCGGAAAGGGATGCGGTGTAGTCAACGGCTTCTACGCTAAATCCGATCGATCTCAGCTTATCGAAATAGTCCATTCCATAGATACGTACATGATCGTATTGTCCGAAGATCTTTGTTCTTTCCTTAGGATCCGTTATGGAATCGTCCATAAAGGTTTCCATTCGGTTCTTTTCATAGGGGACCTGCAGGATCGCTGTACCACCAGGGGCCAAAACCCTGAAAATTTCCTGCATGGCCCTGGTGTCGTCCGGGATATGCTCAAGGACATGATTACAGATAATAAAATCGTAACTGTCGTCTGCGAAGGGCAGATCGCAGATATCTGCCTTCACATCGGCGATAGGTGAGTTGAGGTCTGTTGTAGTGAATTCCTTGTGATTTAATTTCCGAAACCTTTTCAGGAAGGCCTGCTCCGGCGCAAAGTGGAGAACTCGTTGTGGTTCAGAAAAGAAATTAGTTTCATTTTTCATATATAACCAGCACAATCGGTGCCGTTCCAGCGACAAGGTTCCGGGGGCCAGTACATTTTCTCGGACGTTCTCATAGCCGTATGGGAGGAATTTCCGGTAGGATCGGCCATCTATGGGATCGGTATATTTTTTTCCTTTCAGCAATAAAGCTATCAGTGGCCGAACCACGTAGCTCAACCGTATTAAGACGGGCCTGGGAAATAGATTCAGAAAAAATTTAAACAATCGCTGCATGGCGACATTTTATAAGACCAGTTCGTTCTGCCGGAATTCTTTTTCCTCGTCACTGACAATTCCGAGCGCTTCGTAGACATAAGCGAAGGTTGACAGCAGTTCGGGTTTTCCATCTACTAGAGCCACATCATGTTCAAAATGTGCACTTGGTTTGCCATCCTGGGTGACAATGGTCCACCCATCCTTGAGTTGCTTTACCTTATGAGTTCCCATATTGATCATAGGTTCAATGGCGATCGTCATCCCTTCCACGAACTTCTTGCCTCTTCCACGTTTTCCATAATTGGGAACTTCCGGATCCTCATGAAGTTTGGTACCCAGACCATGGCCAACCAGTTCACGTACGACCCCGTATCCATAGGATTCACAATAATTCTGAATAGCATAACCGATATCACCAACTCGATTTCCTTTTTTGAACTGCCTGATACCGAGGTAGAGGGATTCCTTGGTGACGTTGAGCAGTTGTTTTACATCGGGTGCTACTTCACCCACTTCGAATGTATAGGCGTGGTCCCCGTAGAATCCGTGAAGTATCGCGCCACAATCGATAGCGACGATATCCCCTTCCGCCAGCGGTGTATCTGTGGGCAGACCATGAACAACCGCTTCATTCACACTGGTGAGCAAGGTGGACGGACAGTCGTAGAGTCCGAGAAATCCGGGAACGGCACCCATATCCCTGATGAAGGCTTCGGCCTTAGTATTCAACTCATTGGTAGTGACCCCGGGTTTAACTTCCCCGGCCAGCATACCCAGTGTTTTGGAAACCACCAGGGCGGCTTCACGCATGAGTTCGATTTCTTCTCTGGATTTAGGTATGATCATCTAAATTATTTAAAATGAGAACCAGCTTTTTTTCTTTTTCTTATGTTCTACCAGCGGAGGTGTTTCAGAAACCAACAATTGATAGATCTCACCCCAACCAACAAGGCCGCCAATATTCCTGTCGTCGATAAAATAATCTGCATTTATCTTTCGACTGTATTTTGGGTCGAAGGTCTCTTCGGGGAAACTCTTGTTCACGGCATAGAAGATGATACCATTCTTTTCGCAAAAAGTTACAGCATCATCAAGGTGTTTACCATTCCTGTACGTCCAGAGGATCAATCGGTGACCCTTTTCCTGCAACTTTTTGAGGGTTTCAAAAGCAAAAAGCTGTGGTTTCCCGATACCTGGATATTCGTCCTCCACAATGGTTCCGTCGAAATCAACCGCTATTGTATAGGTCTCCTCCATAAATTCGTAGGTTAAACGTCAAAAGTACAAAGAAATCTAACGATAGAGAAAGTTTAGACCAGTGATGAACGGGTCATGGCATCAGGTTGCCGGACGCCCATCAGGTGTAGTATTGTTGGTGCAATATCGCCCAGGATTCCGTTTTTTACTTCGGAAACATCCTCGTCCACCACGATGATGGGCACAGGGTTGGTCGTATGGGCGGTATGAGGAGAACCATCCGGATTTCGCATGGTCTCACAATTCCCGTGATCTGCGATGATTATTGTGGCATATCCTTGTTCCAGGGCTTCTTCAACGATGGAGCGCGTGCAACTGTCAACAGTTTCACAGGCTTTCATCGCCGCGTTGAAATCACCTGTATGTCCAACCATATCCGGATTCGCAAAGTTCAGACAGATGAAATCGGCCGAATGAGCCTTAATTTCAGGTAGAATCTTATCCCGAACCTCGTAGGCACTCATTTCGGGTTTCAAGTCGTAGGTAGCAACTTTGGGAGACGGACACAGAATACGTTTTTCTCCTTCGAAAGGAACTTCGCGACCGCCATTGAAAAAGAAGGTGACATGCGGGTACTTCTCCGTCTCTGCTATCCTGATCTGCGTTTTTCCCGCTTTGGAGAGTACCTCTCCAAGCGTGTCTTTTAAGTTTTCCTTGTTGAATACAACGCGAACCCCGGTAAACGAATCGTCGTAATTCGTCAGGGTCACATAGTACAGCGGTAGGGTCTCCATGCCGAAATCAGGCATATTTTCCTGTGTCAGTACGCGAGTTAGTTGTCGGCCTCGATCGGTTCGGAAGTTAAAGAAGATCACTACATCATCCTCCGATATGGTAGCTATCGGAGCCTCGTTATCCATCAATACGATGGGTTTGATGAATTCATCAGTAACCCCCGAGTCATAACTGTTCTGTATTGCTTGCTCTGCGTCTTCGGCCGGTGTTCCTTCTCCCTTGACCAGCAGATCATAGGCCAGTTTCACCCTTTCCCATCGCTGATCCCTGTCCATGGCGTAGTAGCGACCAATAACCGAAGCAAGTTTACCGCCGGTTAGCTTCAAAGTATGCTTCAGGTCACGGATAAATCCTAACCCGGATTTTGGATCGACATCCCTTCCGTCTGTAAAGGCGTGAACAAACATTTGTTCAACTCCTTTCTGTTGTCCGACTTTCAGTAATCCTTTCAGGTGATCGATATGCGAATGCACACCGCCATCTGAAACCAAGCCGAGAAAATGTACTTTTTTATTGTTGCTGATCGCATAGTCGAAAGCGTCCCGGAGAACCTTTTCGTTTTTCAGGCTGCCATTTTCCACCGCCATGCTGATCTTCGCCAAGTCCTGGTATACGATCCGTCCCGCTCCCAGGTTCATATGTCCAACCTCACTGTTTCCCATTTGCCCTTCCGGCAATCCTACATTCATTCCATCGGTTCGAAGTTGGGCATTCGGGTATTTTTTATAAAGAGAATCGACAAAAGGCGTTTCGGCCTGGTCCACGGCAGAAACCGTAGGATCCGGTGCAATGCCCCAACCGTCGAGGATCATTAGAATAACACGTTTATCCATATTACAAAGGTAAAAACAAAATCCCGCCTGGGCGGGATTCTATCGGGGTTAATTATAACTAACCACCGTATTTCTTTATCGATTCACGGATGCGCTCTATGCGGTTGTCGGGATCGGGGTGAGTGGATTGAAATTCAGGGACGCGGTTGGGTCCGGCTGCTGCTTTCAGGATCTCCATTACTTTTATCATTTCGTAGGGATCGTAGCCCGATTTCATCATGATCCGTACCCCTAGATCGTCACTTTCCAGTTCATCCCCCCTTCCGTTGGTGAGAAGGGTATTCTGGCCAATTCCCGCAATGAGATCACCGGCACTGGCACCTACCTGTGCTCCTTGGGATACCGTTTGCCAGAATTCGGTATTCGCGATACGTTCCGAAGAATGCCTACCGAGAACATGACCTATCTCATGGCCCAGAACACCGGCCAGCTGAGGTTCGTTCAGTTGTTCAAATAGCGCATAGGTAATGAATATCTGGCCACCTGGAAGCGCGAAGGCATTGATGGTCCTGTCGTCTGCCAAAAGGTGAAACTCGTAAATATAAGGACTGTTGGCAGCCACGCTGTTTGAAACCAGCTTGTTCCCGATCATATCCACGTAAGCCTGCATTCGTTCGTCGGGATAGAGTCCGCCGTGTTGCTGTGCCATCTGGGGTGCACTCTGTACCCCAAGTGCTATCTCCTGTTCCGGATCCAGGGCTATGGCCTGTTCCCTGTCGGTATATGGATTGGTCTCCGTGCTGGCACATTTTCGCATAAAAGCGAAAGCCACGATGGCCAGGCCAATGAAGATCCTGATCTTCCAACTATTTCTACTTCTCATTGCAAGGATGGTTTAGGGCAATCAAGTTACAAAAGTTTAGGATTGATATCCAGTATGTTCTCCGAAATGTATTTGGACATGAACTCGTCTGTGAAATATACCGAACCCATTAATTTTTCCTGCTGAAGAATGGCCTTGATATCCAGTTTCCGGTATGCTTTCAGCATGGGTATTGAAATCGGTGCATAACTAAAATGCCAGGGCTCGTATTTAAAACCTTTCCGATCGGGATCGTCTGTATATACTTCATAAAAACCAAAGTTCTCGCTATGTTTTACCAGCCACTCCTTTAACTTGCAGAAAGGTCCTTCGCCATGAAAATGCTGGGGCCGCAGCACAGAGTCGGGCCTCGGGGCATTGCGGTCGATGATGTCAATATCCGTTCCCCAGTGGTGCCTGGATGTACCCGGAATGGTGGAGTATTGGACGATCTTTTCAATTGCGGCAATTGGTGTCAATCCCTGAGAAGTAAACTTGCGGTATTTTCCTTCAAAGATCTCCTTTTGGCGTTGGAAACTTCGATAAGAAGAGACCAGTTCGATGTCAATACCCTCCCGGGCTGCTTCAGCTTTCATCTTTTGAAATGCCTTCCAGGTCTCCCTGTGCATGCGGGTGGTGTACGAATCACCTTCGATGTCCGGGTTGCCTTTTCCTATGAGTTGATCGAGACTGTAAGTCTCCTGCAAAGCGGTAAATGATAGTTGCGGGAGTACGCTCATTCCCAGCGCAGAGAGTAAAGAAGTCTTCAGAAAAGTGGATCGATCCATTGTTTACAGGCTATCAATTACAGTGCCGCTTTCTATTTCATAAGGTGTCTTGTCCTTCAGAAATATCCTTGCGGATAATTTTCCCACGAGGGTGATCACATCTCCCTTTACATCCAGCCAACTTCCTTCCCGTAAGCCTACCACCGGTATGCTGTTCTGGGAATGGAATTCCATTATCCGCGTTTCCCTGGTTTCCCCCATATGAGTACTGTTGGGATCCGGATCGAGGTAGTGCGGATTAATATTGAACGGAACCGCACCCAGGGTCTTGAATGAGGGAGGATAGACGATCGGCATATCGTTGGTGGTTTGCATGCTGATCCCGCAAATATTACTACCCGCACTGGTTCCGAGGTAAGGTGTACCCAGGAAGATCGCTTCCCGCAGCGGCGCCATCAGTTCGAGACGATGCAAGGCATTTACCAAAACAAAGGTGTTGCCGCCTCCCGTGAAAAGGCCGCCTGCTTCGGCAATCGCCTTAATCGGGTCTGTGAAAGTATGCAGTCCTCTGAGTTCTTTTCCTATACTTCGGAATGCATCACTGGCTTTTTCGGTGTATTCATCATGTGAGATTCCTCCCGGGCGGGCAAATGGTATAAAAATCACATCATCAGTGTTCCCGAAGTGATCGGAAAGTGCCGGAAGGATATATTCGAGATAGGATCCCCCGTGAATGGTGGATGTGCTGGCTACCAGAAGATTCTTCATATGTACGTCAATTCTGTGATAAATTTAACAAACAGTTGTATTTAATTTACAATTGGACTGGATAATTTGCAGTAATGAAACAACTTTACCTTCTAATTGTACTCCTGACGTTCACCCATGCATTTTCGCAGGAAAGTATCGTGCTGCAGGGTAAGGTAACCAATGAAAAGGATGTGGAAGGTATCCACATTTTAAATACATCATCGAGGTACAATTCGGTAACGGATCTATACGGAAATTTTGCGATCACGGTAAAACGAGCAGATACCCTGGTGTTTTCCTCGGTCCATTATGCTCCGAAAAAGGTTGCAGTAACTCCTGAGATCTTCGAAAAAAGCCTTGTCGTGGTCACGCTAGAACCATTGATCAACGAATTGGACGAAGTGATGCTCGGCCCGAATCTTACCGGTGACCTGAAAACGGATATAGAGAAGATACCTGTAGAGGACCCGAAGAATTTCAAGGATTTCGGTCTCCCCGGATTCGAGGGTGTTCCCGAGGAAAGGATCGTACCATTAGCTAGTGCAATCACGATAACTCGTGTTGATATCGAGGCGATCTATAAGCACCTGAGCGGCTATTACCGCAAACTCAGGCTGAGGCGGAAATGGGATGCAGAGAACGTTATAGTGGCCAACCTCCTGATCGACTACCCTTCGGGATTCCTGCAAGAATCTTTTGCCATCCCTGAATCGAGGAGTTATGATTTCATATTGTTTTGTGTCGAATCCACTTCCATTGCGCAGCACTATCGCACCCGGAATTACGCCGAAGTGATCTCAATTTTTAGCACTCAAAGCAAAGTGTACTTACAACGAATGGAATCCAAAGAGGAATAGTTTTTGTATCATTGCTAAAAATTGCACTTAATGAAATTCCCCAGGATACTGCTATTGTTTGTTGCGATCCCGCTGCTCACTTCGGCGATGGCACACAAATTCTATGTAAGTACTACCAAGATCGAGTATGTTAAGGACAAGCAATCCCTTCAGATCATTTCGAAGATCTTCATCGACGATCTTGAGGATGTACTCCAGGAACGCTACGACAAGAATCTAAGTTACGGAACCAAAAAAGAGTCGAAGAGAGAGGAAGAATTCCTGAAAGATTATTTACTCAAGAAGTTTGAAATCTCCCTGAACGGAAAAAGGGTCGAATACGATTATATTGGCCGGGAGTACGAGATCGATATGATCAAGATCTACCTGGAAGTAACCGGGATTTCCGAAGTAAGATCCATTGAAGTTTCCAACAGTATGCTAATGGAAATGTTTGAAGAACAGCAGAATATCATTCACTACAAAGCAGGTGACCTGCGAAGAAGTTTGATCCTTGAAAAGGAGAATCCAAAAGGAATGTTAAACTTCAATTAAACTGCTCTTCATTATCCTATAATAAAGTTATTTTTAGCCCTTTATAACCAAAAATTTAACGTAGAATGAAAGTATTGAAATACCTCCTTCTTTGTACTGTTTTTCTATCGGCAGGACTTACAACAGCACAGGAAGAAAAGGAAGAACGTAAACCGGGACACTACAACAATAATCGCTTCAAGCAGCTTTACGAAGAATTCTCGACACCCAATGTCTATCGTACGGCCAGTGGAGCTCCCGGGCCTCAGTACTACCAGCAACAGGCAGATTACGTCATGGATCTTACCCTGGACGATAAAAATTCACGCCTTTACGGAAACGAAACGATAACTTATACGAATAACTCTCCTGATGTCCTGGAATACCTGTGGGTGCAGCTGGACCAAAATGTTCGCGCAGCCGATTCCAAAACACCGATGATCGAGGGTAGTGGAGCATCTCCTGCCGACCTGGCCAGTAGCTTTGTAGGGCAGTATATGGGGGCACCTTTTGACGGTGGATTCAAGATACAGGAAGTTAAGGATACAAATGGAAAAGACCTGCCTCATACGATCAACCGTACCATGATGCGAGTTGAAATGCCGAAGGACCTCAAACCCGGAGAAAAATTCAGTTTTTCCATCAAATGGTGGTATAACATTCCGGATCATACCATTGATCGTGCCCGCAGCGGTTACGAAGTTTTTGAAGATGGGAACAAGGGATATGTCATTGCGCAGTTCTATCCTCGAATGGCCGTTTACAACGATGTGGAAGGCTGGCAGAACAGCCAATTCTGGGGAAGGGATGAGTTCGCGTTGCCTTTTGGAAATTTTGATGTGAATATCACGGTACCTGCGGATCATGTACTTGATGCGACCGGCCGACTTACAAACCGAAAGGAAGTATTCAGCAAAGAGATGATGAAACGTTATGATCAGGCGAAGAAATCCTATAATGAACCTGTTCAGATCGTAACGGAAGCCGAGGCGGAAGCCGCCTCCAAAGGATTCTCGACTGCGACCAAGACCTGGAAATTCCGCGCCGAAAATGTGCGCGATTACGGTATAGCAACGTCTCGACGATATATGTGGGACATGATGGCAGTTAAAATGGGCGATCGTGATGTCATGGCCGTATCTGTTTATCCTCCGGAAGGGAACCCGCTTTGGTCCGATTGGTCCACTAAGGTTGTAGCCAGCACGTTAAATTCATTCTCCAGGATGACTTTCGACTATCCCTACCACAAGGCTATTTCGGTTCATGCAAAGAACCAGGGTATGGAATATCCTATGATATGCTGGAATTACGGGCGACCAGACAAGGATGGGAATTATAGTGAGCGTACCAAATATGGAATGATGAGTGTTATCATTCACGAAGTTGGTCATAACTATTTCCCTATGATCGTAAATAGCGACGAGCGTCAGTGGACATGGATGGACGAAGGCCTAACCACCTTTGTTCAGTATATAGCCGAACAGGATTTCGGTGAGCGCTACCCCGAGGCTATCGCACCTAATAAAAAATATCCTTCGCGTCGCGGACCCGCTAAGAACATTGTCGATTATATGGCAGGAAACCAGGATCGGTTAGCTCCAATTATGACCAAAGGACTTAACACCTATAATTTTGGCGCTAACGCTTATTCCAAGCCGGCTACCGGGCTCAACATACTGAGAGAGACCATTATGGGCCGGGAATTGTTCGACTATGCTTTCCGAACATACTCTCAACGCTGGATGTTCAAACACCCAACTCCGGAAGATTTCTTCCGAACCATGGAGGATGCTTCAGCTGTGGACCTTGATTGGTTCTGGAGATCGTGGTTCTATACCACGGACTACACCGACATCGGTGTGAAGGAAGTGAAGAAATATTACGTAACCTCCAAGATGAACAAAGAAGTTCGCCAAATGATGGAAGCCCGTGGGATGACTGAGAGTGACCTTCCCCCATTGGTGTACCTTGTGGAGGAAGACAGTGAGGATTTTGAGGAATCCATGCGTACGGCTACCCTGGACGATGTTACTACCCTTAAAGAGTATATCATGGATAATATTCCGGAAAATGAAAGGGCAAGTCTTAAAAAACCAAAGTATTTCTACGAGGTGACCTTCGAAAAACCGGGTGGTATTCCAATGCCGATCATTGCAGAATACACCTATAGCGATGGTTCAAAGGAGCGTATAACTTATCCCGCACAGATCTGGAGAAAGAACGATGAAAAGGTTGGGAAGGTGATCGCTTCGGAAAAAGAGATCACAAAGATCGAAGTGGATCCTGATGAGGAAACTGCCGATATCGATACTTCCAACAACAGTTGGCCACAACGGAAAAAACTGGGCGAGTTCGATACGTTCAAGAACAAAGTGAAAGGTCAGTAAGACCAATTAACAAGCCCCGCCATTCAGGTGGGGTTTTTTTGTGTATTGTGTACATTTCAGAATAACTTGGGTATATTTGCAGTATGACAATAGCAACCATGATACCACTCTTCATAAGCGGTGCCGAGATAGCCTTTATTCTCTTCATCGTGCTCATGGTATTTGGTGCGGACAAAGTGCCGGAGATCGCGCGAGGCCTGGGAAAAGGTATGCGCCAGATCAAGGATGCTACCAATGATATCAAGCACGAGATCACAAAAAGTGCCGAAAAGCAGGGTATCGATGTAGACATAACCAAAGATGTCCGAAAAGAGATCGACAAGGTGAAGGAGGAAGTTGACGAAGTAACCGGGTCGATCAGGCGTAAATTCTAAATGCTCGAACAGCTAAAGACCTGGGATCGTGAGTTGCTCATCTGGCTCAATGCATTGGGTATAGAGCAATTCGATGGATTCTGGATTTTTGTCACAAAGATCGAGTCCTGGATTCCACTTTATATACTGTTCTTCATACTGTTCATGCGTTACCACGGCTGGAAGAAGGGATTGTTCCTTTCGGGAGTGGTTATCCTAACGTTTTTTATCACTTTACTCTTTACCGATATTACCAAGAGTTTCGTTGCGCGACTACGGCCGAGCAATGCCGCTCATTTATCAGGCTTGATAAGGGTTCTCCAGGAACCGCACGGGTTTAGCTTCTTTTCAGGACATGCCTCCTCCAGCTTTGCGATCACTACTTTTATATTCTTATCACTTCGGAAATTCAGCAAATGGATCGTCCTGGCCTATCTATGGCCTTTGCTCTTTATGCTGAGCAGGATCTACGTTGGTGTGCACTATCCCAGCGATATAGTTGTGGGTGCGATGGTGGGGATGATAATCGGGATCGTTTTCTATCGAATTTCGATTCGGGCAGAAAGGCTATTTCACCCTACTGATCGTAAGTCCGTCCCGGATCGGTAATAAAACTGTTTCCAGTTGCGGGTGTTCATTGAGCATTTTATTATAACGAAGCAAGGCTGTCGTGTCCAGGTCGTCCTCTTTTACAGGCTCTACAACTTTACCGCTCCACAGTACATTGTCGCTTAGTATCACAGAGCCCGGTTTCAATAGAGGTAGAATTAACTCGAGGTAAGCAGGGTAGTTGCGCTTATCGGCATCAATGAAGACCAGGTCGAATGTCTTATTCAACTTCGGAATAATATCCAGGGCATTTCCAACATGCTGGACGATCTGATCGCCATAACCTGATCTGTCGAAGTACTTTCGTTGAAGGTCGTACAGCTCTTCGTTGATATCGATGGTTTGAAGTTCCCCTCCGGGCTTCATTCCTTCAGCAATACACAATGCCGAATAACCCGTATAGGTCCCTATCTCGAGTACGAATTCCGGTTGTATCAATTTTGATAGCATGCTGAGGACTCGTCCCTGAAGGTGTCCGCTCAACATTCGAGGCGCAAGGACCTTCTGCCAGGTCTCGCGACTCAGTTCGCGAAGTAGTTCCGGTTCCTGCTGGGAATGTGCAACGGTGTACTCATCGATCTTTTCCGGGAGAAAGTCCATTATTTACCTTTGATGCGTTTCAGAAGCTTGGTTCTCTCATTCTCGTCATTTCCACAGAGCCAGCGGATCACGTTATCTTCCCACATCGCATCCGCCTCTTCTCGGCTTATGATGTTCCGCTCCATCGCCAGGTCGAGAATCTTGCCCGGATAGGACGATTGAGACGCACTTTCCATCTCTCCAAGAGGATATGGATCGTCAAGGCCAACGAGGACCTGCTTTGGTGTCTGGTTTTCAACAAGAAGTTTGAGCGAACCTGTATCATGCACCAGGGTGTCGAAAAAGATATTCGGATGGGCAACCGATCTTCTAGGGTGTACTTTCCCTTCGAAAAGGTCCGGCCTGCCGTCGAATCCCTGTATTCTTCGCCCGAGATTTATCTGTGCCAACTGTCCGCCATGGGCGAAACAGGTTCGCATATTCGGGAATTTATCGGCATACCCATTCAGGGTAAAGAAGTGATAGGCATCTGCACACTGAGCCAGCATCCATATGAGGTGAAATCTCCAGGCTGTATTCTCAAGTTTGATGAACTTCTCCCCATCGTAAGGATGGATCTCTACGGCCAGGTTGTATTTTGAAGCCAATTCGAAGATCGGCTCGTTCTCTTCGTCGAAGATACAGCGCCATGTCCCGATGGTGTCCATATAGTGAGTGGGCAGGCATAGCAGGCGCATATCCAGTTCTTCCACGCAGCGCTCGATCTCCCACATCGCACCCCTTCTGAAACCAGGGTGAACAACGAAGCCACAGGTGAATTTTGTAGGGTTTTCCTGCTGGATCCTGGCATTGTAGTCGTTTTGGAAACGTAAGGCCTGCTTCATTTCCTCCACACGCAAACCGTTGCCGTAGAGTTGTGACAGGTTCAATACAACCGCGTGATCGATCTTAAATCGTTCCATCCATTCCAGCTTCTCTTTCAGAAAAAAACTGGAATCGGTTACTGGTCTGCTCCAGTCCTTTTGGAGCATGAATTTTCGATCCTTGTCTACCCAGAATATTCCTTTGTCCTTCATGAACTGAGGAATTTCCTCCGGGTAGGGAAGGAGGTGGGAATGACCGTTTATTCGAAGTTTCTCAGACATCCTATAAAGTTACAAACTTTTCGTTCGTCCGCCATCCACCGGAAGGTTTATTCCGTTGATATAGCTGGCCGCTTCACTTGCGAGGAAAGCCACCGCATTTGCCACTTCGCCGGGTTGTGCGAATCGCCTGGCAGGAACAAGCCCCTTCATCCATTCGGCGGCTTCAGACTCTGATTTATCCAGTCGCTTTGCAGCTTTCGAGATAATATCGGCCAATCTATCAGTGGCCGTGAATCCTGGTAACACATTGTTCACCGTGATCCCGAACGGCCCAAGTTCATTTGCCAGGGTCTTGGCCCAGCTTGCAACAGCTCCACGGATGGTATTGCTCACTCCCAATCCGTCGATTGGCTGTTTAACCGATGTCGAAATAATATTGATGATCCTTCCGTAATCTGCCTTTTTCATCCCGGGAACCACTGCCTGAACCAGGATATGGTTGTTTACGAGGTGTTGCTCGAATGCATTGGTGAACTCGTTCGTTTCCGCAGAAAAAACAGGCCCACCTTTTGGTCCCCCTGTGTTGTTGATCAGGATGTGAAAGGTTGAATCGGCTGTTGCCGCAGTAATCTTTGCTTTTACTTCTTCGGAATTGCTGAAATCGGCTACAATATAGTTATGCTTCTGACCCTTTTCGAAGGGCAATTCAATAAGGGTTTCTTTCAGTTTTTCCTCGTTTCGCGCCACGAGGGTAATCGTGGCTCCAAGGGCTGCCAGTTCTTTGGCACTTGCCTTTCCTATACCGGCCGTACTTCCACATACGAGGGCGTTCTTATTCGTCAGGTCGAGATTCATAGTTTATTCAGAATATTTTATACACACATTTTTAGGCTCTGTAAAGAATCGGAGCGCTTCAAAACCACCTTCGCGTCCAACTCCACTTGCTTTCACTCCGCCAAAAGGAGTTCGGAGGTCCCGATTGAGCCAGGTGTTCACCCAAACGATCCCAGCCTCTATCTTCTTAGATATACGCATGGTCCTGTCGATATTGCTTGTCCATATAGTGGACGATAAACCATACCGAACACTATTTGCCATTTGCAGGGCCTCTTCTTCGGTATCGAAAGGCATAATAGTTACCACAGGCCCGAAGATCTCTTCCTGGTTCACCCGGCATTGGTCGTCATATACTTCGATCACCGCTGGTTGCAGGTAATAGCCATTCTCCAGCCCGGGAACAGTTACCCTGTTCCCTCCGCAAAGTACCTTGCCTCCTTCTTCTTTTGCCAATTCGATATACGATAACACCTTTTCCATATGAGGTTCTGAGACCAGGGCACCTATTCGGGTGGAATCATCGAAGGGGTCTCCCACTTTCAGTTCCCGGACACGAGCCACGAAATCCTCCCTGAATTGTTCGTAAATAGAGCGTTCCACAAAGATCCTACTTCCACATAGGCAGATCTGCCCCTGGTTGGCGAAGGACGATCGAACGGTAACATCCAGCATGGTTTCATAATCACAGTCGGCAAAGATCAGGTTGGGGTTCTTTCCTCCCAGCTCAAGTGATAGTTTTTTAAACATGGGTGCTGCTGTGCGGGCAATATGCTCCCCGGTTTTCGTACCTCCCGTAAAGGAGATAGCCTTGATCTTCGGGTGAGCCACGATCGCTTGACCAGCCGTCGGACCGGTCCCGTGAACTATATTCAATACACCTTTCGGCAGGCCTGCTTTCGATAGGATCTCTCCCAGCAGGAAAGCGGTCTTTGGGGTAACTTCACTAGGTTTGGCCACCACTGTGTTTCCTGCGGCTATTGCCGGTGCTACTTTCCAGGTGAACAGATAGAGCGGAAGATTCCAGGGTGAAATGCAACCCACAACCCCGATTGGTTGCCTCAGAGTGAAGTTAATGGTGTTCAGGCCGACACTTTCGTGGGCCTCGCTGGCGAATTGAGTAATAGCATTTCCGAAGAACCTGAAATTAGCAGACGCCCGCGGAATATCTACGCTTCGTGCAAGGGAAAGAGGTTTTCCGTTATCCTCCGATTCGGCCTTCGCCAATCGTTCCAGATTTACCTCAATAAGGGATGCGATCTTCAAAAGAACGCGGCTTCGCTCCTCGATAGTTGAATTGCTCCAGGCCGGATAGGCCTCCTTAGCCGCACGATATGCTTTTTCTACATCAGCTTCATTGGAATTCGCGATCACACCGAACACTTCGCCTTTCGATGGATTGTAGTTATCGATCCACTCCTCACTGAGTGGCTCGCAGTATTCACCGTTGATGTAGTTTATGATCTTTTCCATGGTTTCAGATTTCTCGTTGCATTCGAAATGTTATCAGGAGTCGATCGGTTTGTATGCCATAGCTTTGATCTCGACCACAAGGTGCGGATGCGGCAACTGGTGTACCGCCACTGTAGTTCTTGCCGGCCCTGTTTCCTTACTGAAGTATTCTGCATAGACTTCATTGTAACCGGCAAAGTCGTTCATATTTACGAGAAAGGTCGTAACATCACAGACATCAGCCATGGTAGCACCCTCGGTAGCGAGGTAGTCCCTGATATTCTCAAGCACAGCACGGGTCTGTTCCCTTATATCAAGGCGCATACTGCCCATTTCATCAACCTGGTGAACCCCTGCGAAGGAATTATCCGGCAATCGTGAGCTTGTACCACTTATAAATATGAAATCTCCAACACGTTTTACGTGCGGATATGCACCTCTTGGTGTGGCCTTTCCTTCTACTAATCTGCTTTTCATACTATAGATTTTTTACGACTGCATCATCATGCAGTATGTCTTGGGTTTCTTTAAGGACGATGTCCAGTTTTTCCTTCAAACTCATGTGATCCGTGAGCTTTCCATCTGCCAGTAAATTGAGAATAGCCTTGTCCTGGGCTCTTCCGCGTTTCATTGCTACGGAATAAGGGATGTTCTCGTTAAAGGTCACCAGCGAATATTTACTATTGTATTCGTTCGGGAACTCGATCTCGAAGCTGAGTTCCAGCTTGCGCTTGGCCTGGAATAATTCACTGGCGGTGTGTTCCTTCATTTCATCAAAATTATCAACGGCAAGATCGGCGATCGCGTCTGTATCTTTTTTTCGTTCTTTTTCGTATTCTGAAAAGATCTTCGGCCAGTCGCCTTCGTACTTGTCGATCATTTCATCCAGCACTACCACATCTTCAAAGGAAGCGTTCATTCCCTGTCCGTAGAAAGGTACAACGGCATGGGCAGCATCGCCCATGATAAGGGTCTTCCCATAGGTACTCCAGGGAGAACATTTAATCGTACCCAGTGGACCGGTAGGGTTTTCAAAGAACTCATTGGCCAGGTTCGGCATAAGTTCAACAGCATCCGGATATTCTTTTCTGAAATATTCAATGACTTTTTCTTCTGAAGTGAGGTTGTCGAAACAGTAGTCACTATCTCTGAATGGTAGGAAGAGTGTCACCGTAAAACTGCCATCCAGGTTGGGGAGGGCGATGAGCATATCTTCTCCGCGAGGCCAGATGTGCAATGCGTTGTTGGCTGTACGGAATCCTCCACCTTCGGCCGGTGGTATGGTGATCTCCTTGTAGCCGTGAGTAAGCCAGTTCTGAGAGAAGCTGAACAGGAACTCCCTGCTCAGGAACATGCTTTTACGTACCGCCGATCCAGCTCCATCCGTTCCGAAGAGAATATCAGCCTTAAGCTTAACTTCCTGACCTGTATTATAATCGGTGAAGGTTCCACTGGCATCCTGCAGATCTACATCCTCACAACCGTGATCGAAGATCAGCTTGATGTTTGAAAGGGCTTCGCAGGCGTCGAGCAGCAACATATTCAGTCCCGGGCGGGAAACAGAATTGATGTATTCGTCTGTTCTACCACTGTACCGACTGAGAAATGTCCTGCCGTCCTCGTGGTGGATCATACGCCCCTCCATTGGAATACACAGTTTCTTTGCGGCATCTTCAACACCACCCATTCGAAGGCCTTTCAGACCCCGGTCGCTCAGTGCCAGGTTGATGGAGCGCCCTGCGTCCTGTTCCACTTTTCGCAGGTCCGGACGTTTTTCAACGAGGGTAATGTTGTATCCTCTCTGTCCGAGCCTCAGCGCCAGCAGGCTGCCGCAGAGGCCGGCACCAATTATCAGTATATGTTCTTTGTTCTTCATTAGCTTAGTATATTCTTCAGCCGTTCGGCAAAATGATACACATCCTCAAAACTGTTGTACAATGGTGCAGGTGCAACACGGATCACATCGGGTTCTCTCCAGTCGCTGATCACTCCTGCCTCCATTAGTTTGGTGTGTAGCAACTTGTTCGCACTGCGTACCTGTATGGAAAGCTGACAACCCCGCTCATCGGGATTCCTTGGTGTGATGATACGGATGCGCTCATCCCCAATAGCATCGATCAGGAACTCGAGGTAACCGGTTAATTTAACCGATTTCTCGATTAGATTCTGAAAACCTGCCTCATCAAATACATCCAGGGATGCCCTGATAGCCGCCATGGAAAGTATGGGAGGATTGCTCAATTGCCATC
>JAUIIU010000051.1 GCA_030431695.1 Bacteroidia bacterium
CATTGGATTTGGATATGATTTCCAGACCACCGATTTGGAGGATTACAGTGATGGTTCGTATGAGATCATGCTGCGATTCGATGTATTTAACAAACCAGAAAGAGTGTTAACACCACGATTCTTCTAAAAATTAACAAATGATGAAGACAGTTACTAAAAACCTGATTCTATTATTTCTAACCTTATTGATTTCAGGCGCGTCCTACTCACAACGAGACAAGGTAGAAAAAGCAAACAAGGAGTTCGATAAGTATTCCTATATCGACGCCAGGGAGATCTACCTGAAAGTTGTCGAAGACGGCTATACCTCGGCCCAGATTTTCAAAAACCTTGGGGATACCTATTACTGGAACAGTGATTACGACAACGCTGCGAAATGGTACCAGCGTCTCGTAAACGAGTTTCCCAACGAGGCCGAAGCAGAGTACTATTACCGCGCTGCTCAGTGCCTGAAGAGCTTAGGGAAGGATGAAGATGCCAGTCAGCTTATGGAAGCATTTATCCGTAAAGGCGGTGACCCAAGGATCATTGCGGCTACAAATACCAGTTTCCTCGAATACGAGGTTGAACTTCAGAAAGTATCTGTGAATACGAAAAACTCTGATTTCGGTTCGGCCTTTTACGGAAATAAACTGGTATTCGCTTCAGCAACGATGATCACCGAAGGTGATAAAATACACGAGTGGAACCAGCAACCTTTCCTCGACCTGTTCGAAGCAGATATGGATGAGAACGGTCTGTTGTCCAATCCAACCAAACTGAACGGAGAAGTGAATACTCCGTTTCACGAATCTTCCGCGGTTTTTACCAAGGATGGTAGTACCATGTATTTTACCAGGAATAATTTCATCGACGGTAAAAAAGGTAGAGATAAGCAGAAAACCATTCGTCTGAAGCTGTACAAGGCAACAAAGAGCGGTGAAACATACTGGACCAATATTGAGGAACTACCTTTCAATAGTAACGACTATTCCGTGGCACACCCTGCGTTGAGCCTGGATGGAAAACGACTCTATTTTTCTTCGGATATGCCGGGAACTGTTGGTATGTCTGATATCTGGTATGTAGACATCTTGGAAGACGGAAGTTACGGAACACCAATGAATGTCACTGCCCTGAATACCGAGGCCAGGGAGTCCTTTCCTTTCATCAGTGAAAACAACAATTTCTACTTTGCCAGCGATGGTAGAGGCGGTCTGGGTGGATTTGACGTGTTCATGGTACACCTTGGCGATAATGGAACACCGGATGGTGAGATCAAGAACCTGGGTGCGCCAACTAACAGTAATAAGGACGACTTCGGATTTATTATCAATGAAGAGAAGCGAATCGGATATGTTTCTTCTAACCGCGATGGAGACCAGGGTAGTGTCGCCGATGAGATCTACCGCGTACAGGAACGATGTGAAGTAACGATTGCGGGAACTATCACAAACAATGTTACCAATGGCCCGGTAGCAAATGCAACAGTAACCCTGCTGGACGAGAACAGTATAGTGGTTAAGACCATGACAGCAGGACCCGACGGGAAATACTCATTTGATAACCTGGCGGAATGTGGCTCTGTGTACATTGTACGAGCCATAGGAGATGGTTGTGAATACAACGAAAAGCTGGTAACCACACCTAATGCTTCAGGAACTGTTACGGCTGATCTTGTTCTTGAGTGCGACCCTTGTCCGCCAAACGATCTGGGCTGTCGCTTGAAACTCGAACCGATCTATTTTGATTTCGATCGTTACAACATCCGTCCGGATGCCGAGATCGAGCTCGCTAAGATCCTGGCAGCTATGCGCCAGTATCCTGAATTAGTGATCCATATCGAGTCGCATACGGATTCACGTGGAAACGACGCCTATAACGAAGCTCTTTCTGAAAAGCGGGCTCAATCAACACTTGAATGGCTCGTGAGCAAGGGTATTGATCGTAACCGACTATCCGCAAAAGGATATGGAGAATACCAGTTGACCAACCAGTGTTCAAATGGTGTTGAATGTACTGAAGAAGAGCATCAGCTGAACCGACGCTCCATGTTCATCATTCAGAATTAAGAAATATTTAACCTCACCAAAAGCGTCCTGCACTCATGCAGGGCGCTTTTTTGTTGCTATTTATCGTATTTTTGGGCAAAAAGTATGAAGGCTATGGAAGAAGAAATGGTGATTTTGGTGAATGAAAGGGACGAGCAGATAGGACTGATGCCGAAGATGGAAGCGCACGAGAAAGCTTTATTACACAGGGCTTTTTCGGTGTTTATACTGAATGAAAAGGAAGAGATGCTACTGCAGCAGAGGTCGTTGGATAAATACCATTCACCCGGGCTCTGGACGAATACTTGCTGTAGTCACCAAAGGGAAGGTGAAACATCCATCGAGGCAGGAACACGAAGACTGCGTGAAGAAATGGGTTTCACGACAGAGTTGACTGAAACTACTTCGTTTATCTACAAAGCAGTTTTCGACAATGGCCTCACCGAACACGAATTTGATCATGTACTGGTTGGAAGTTATAATGAGGAACCTGTGATCAATCCTGAAGAGGTAAACGACTGGAAATGGATGCCCATCCAGGAGATAAGAGAGGATATCAGAATTAATCCCGGGATATACACCGCCTGGTTCAAAATAATATTTGAGAAGTTTTACGAACACATCGTATCATGAGTCTTACAGTTTACAGAAAAGCACATTTTAACGCTGCACACCGCCTGTACAGGAAGGACTGGGATGATAGTAGAAATGAACAGGTTTTTGGAAAGTGCAGCAACCCGAATTATCACGGGCACAATTACGAGCTCGAGGTTGGTGTCACTGGGTCGGTGGACCCGGAAACGGGCTTCCTGATCGATATGGAACTGCTGAAAAAACTGATCAGGGAGGAAGTGGAAGAAGCGCTCGACCATAAGAACCTGAACGTCGAGGTCCCTGAGTTTGCAAACCTCAATCCAACCATGGAGAATATTGCCAGGGTGATCTGGGATAAGTTGCGCAAGCACCTGGATGATAAATTCGAATTATCTGTAAAATTATACGAGACTCCTCGTAACTTTGTCCTTTATACCGGCTAGCATGAGCCCCGTTCCCCCACTGTATCCATTGAAATTCAAACCTATCCTCAAACCCAAGGTCTGGGGTGGAGATCGCCTTACATCGGTGCTAAAGAAAGAGGCCAGCGATGAACTGATTGGGGAAAGCTGGGAGATTTCGGCTGTGAAGGGCGATGTTTCGGTCGTGGATAATGGTCCCCTTTCAGGCATGGGCCTGGACGAACTTATTGATACTTATGGCAGACAACTACTCGGAGAGCGGGTGCTTCAGAAGTACGAGGGTAAATTTCCGCTATTGTTCAAATTCATCGATGCTCGCGAGGACCTGTCGGTTCAGTTACATCCGGACGACCAACTAGCTCAAAAGCGCCACGAGTCTTTCGGTAAGACCGAGATGTGGTATATCGTGGACACCACTCCCGAGGCCCGCCTGATCATTGGTTTCAACCAGGAAATGGACAAAAGCAAATACCTTGAGCATCTGGCCAATGGCACCCTTGTTGAAATATTGAATTCGGCAAAAATAAAACCGGGGGATACTTATTTTATTGCTCCCGGCACCGTGCATGCCATTGGTGCCGGCACCCTGTTGGCTGAAATTCAGCAGACATCGGACATAACGTACCGCATCTACGATTGGAACAGGCCGGATGTGAACGGTGAAATGAGAGAGTTGCATACCGATCTTGCTTTGGACGCAATCGATTTTTCTTCCGGAAACGCCCTGCAACAATTCCAAGAAAAGGATAATGAGGCGGTATTACTATGTAAGTCGGAGTATTTTGAAACGAACAAGCTTTCATTGACTCATTCGCTCACCAGGAATATTGATAAAAGGGATTCCTTTAGTGTATATATGTGTGTTGAAGGAGAGGTAGTTTTGGAAAGTGGCGACTGGAATGTTCCTCTGAACAAGGGTGAGACCGTGTTGGTGCCGGCTGCGCTGAAGGAAGTGCGGTTGGATACTAAATCAGTGACCCTGTTGGAGATCTATATTCCGTAAATTTGTAAATTGTAAAAAATAAAATTTCTGTTATGGCAAGCGTAAGAGACCTAAAAAGAGACATAAACTACGTCCTGGGGGATATCATCGAAGCTGTGTATATCTGGGAACTCACTAACCCGGAAAAGGATACCAAGAAATCCGAGAAGATCATAGATGAAGCTATTGAGACCTTCGACGACCTTATTGCGAAGGTGAATGCGAAGGACGTGGAAGACGCTAAAAGTCATTTCAAAGCGATCAATAAGGAACTTGAAGATCGCGGGCGTAAGCTGATCGATAAGATCAACGCGCTGAGTTAATTTTCCTCTTTTTTCCTATCGGAGATAAACCCGGCCAACTCCTTACCATACTTGGAGTGCCTGATGTCCTGGGGTAGTACGGTGTATACTGTATCCAGGTATTTTATGTTGGCATCAAAAACCTCACTAAGCATCAGATACGGGGCTATTTCGTGATCTTTTTGCTGAAGCGCATAATTTACAGTTGCGAGATATTTACTGGCAATGAGTTTGTTTTGCTGAAGCTGCAGCTCAGTAACAAGTGAATCGTCACCCTGCTGACGCGCTTTCAGAGATTCCTCGATCAGGTCGAGGTTTCTGTCGGTGAACCTTCGAACCAGTTTCCTATATTCGTCCAGCTTTTCTTGATTTTCTGAACCGGATATTTTCACATCATTTCCGAATTTCTTCAGGGAGGTCTGGATATTGATCTCCGAAGCCTCCGCGAAAAACGGAATTCGATCGTCAAGCAGGGTTCCGTTTTCCAGGCGCAGATACAGAAAATACATTTCCGGACTCGGGACTTCTGCCTGGAATGAAAAGTTCGGGTCGCCATCTATTTGCACTGAATCAATCGAGACCAGCAAGGTGTCTTCGATTTTCTGCAGGAGTAATGTTCCTTTTTTAAGTCCTTTTACATTGCCCGAAAGTTGCATGAGTTCCTTCTCGTCTGAACAAGCCGAAAATATTAAAACCACGCTGAGAAGAAGCAGGAAATACTTCATAAGAAATCATCATTTAGGTCTAGCAAAGATGCTATTTTTTTCTGAAAAAACTAAGCTGCCGAAGCGAGCTGCATCAGGAATGTACACGCTACGGCACCCAGGGTTCCGATGGCATAACCGAAGACGGCCAATAACACTCCTACGGTCGCCAGAGACGAATGGAATTCGGCTGCAACGATAGGCGCCGAAGCCGCCCCTCCTACATTGGCCTGACTTCCTACGGCAAGGAAGAAATACGGTGCTTTGATCAATTTAGCCACGAGGATCAGTAAACCGGCGTGCATCGCCATCCATACAAGTCCGATGGCAATAAGACCGGGATTCTGGAATATCAGTGTGAGGTCCATTTTCATACCGATACTCGCTACCAGCACGTAGATGAATACACTACCGAATTTACTCGCCCCGGCACCTTCCAGGTCGCGCGCCTTGGTGTAGGACAGTATAATTCCGATAATCGTAGTGATAGTGATCATCCAGAAGAAACTGGAGCTCATAAAACTCAGCATATTCCTGCTCAGGCCTTCAGGCATACTATTCACCATGGATTCGAAGTATCCACTGATATGATCTGCTCCGAAGTGTGCAAGACTAACAGTTCCGAAGGCAATTCCGGCAAGTATCATCAGGTCCGAAAAAGACGGGTTTCGTTCTACCTTCTTCGCAAAGGAAGATACTTTTTCCTTTAATCGTTCAATAGCCGAGGTGTCTGATTTCAGCCACTTGTCAATTCGTACGGCGCGCCCTATCCCGATGATCAGCAGTGCCATCCAGATATTCGCCACCACAATATCCACGAACACCATTTGCCCGAATAATTTCGGGTTGTAACCGTAGATTTCGAACATGGCCGTCTGGTTTGCACCACCGCCGATCCAGCTTCCGGAGAGGGTTGAAAGACCAGCCCAGATCTCGTTCGTTTCGCCGGGTCCGGGGATTGGTGTAATAGGTGCTGCCACAGTTTCGGGTGATACGGCTCCTACCAGTAGGATCGCTAAAGGACCGCCGATGATGATTCCTGCGGTTCCTGTTAAGAACATTATCACGGCTTTTGGTCCCAGGTTGAAGACCCCCTTAAGGTCAATGCTCAGTGTCATCAATACCAGCGCAGCGGGTAACAGGTACCTGCTCGACATATAATAGAGGCTGGTGGCGCCTTCCGTAACCTCACCGGACTCTGCTACCGTTGTCCATTCGGGGGCTATAAGACCGGAAGTAGTTAGTAAGGCCGGAACAAAGTACGCCATGAATAAGGCAGGTACGATCTTGTAGAATTTATACCAGAATCCACTCTTCCTGGAGGAGGTGTAGAATATGAGTCCGAGACAGACCATAAGTACACCAAATACGATGGTGTCACTGGTTAATAGGGGAGTAGTGTCATTGATTGCTTCGGCGGCTTGTTCCTGCATGGCTATGTTAGTTTGCCTGCAAAATACAATTTATTACCGAAATTATTCCGAAGATAAAAACGAAGTGATCTCCTCGATCAGTTCCGGCATCACAGGGCGATTGTACTCATTGTATGACTTCTGATTTTCCAGGTCATTCCCTTTGATCTCCTTGAAGATATGATTCATGTTCTCGATGATGACCAGTTTCGCGTCCGACTTAGCCGCGGCCAGCATCTCAGCTTCAGAAACCAGGACCTGCAGATCCTTGTCTCCATTGATCACGAGCACGGGAATATTGAGTTTTGCAAGTTCCTGCTGAGGTTCGAATTTCATCCAGCTGAGAATAAAAGGCTGGATAGACGGTCGGAATATCGATGACAATCCGGGACTGTAGTTCTGGGCAACACCGTTCATCCTGAGGTCGTTAAAGCTCTGCCTGGCGTTTTCTTCGAGTCCGGGTGCCTGCTGTGCCAGCTGAGCCACGATCACATCGTCAATGGCCTGTCCGGCACCGGCTATAGAGATATAGGCGTCTGCACCATCCTGTGCAGCGATCATGCCCACCAGTGATCCCTGGCTATGACCAAGAATAACAACCTTTCCAAATCGCTCGTCATTTCTGAAGTGAGCAAGGACTTCCCTGGCATCTTCAACGAAATGCGCAAAATCGATCTTTGTTTCGTCGATCTGTCCCATCTTCATGATCTTGATGATCCGCTTATCGTAACGAAAAGTGGCGATATTCTCTTTGTACAATGCTTCAGCTAGGAAACGCAGGGAATTGTTCTTTTGCATGGCCTGGTTTCCGTTACGGTCGGTAGGGCCCGAGCCTGCGATCATTATAACCAGTGAAGGATCATCTACCTCAGGTATCATGAGGGTTCCTTCGATCAGACTGCCAATTTTAACCTCCTCAGACCTGTAATTGTCGTTTTGGGCGGATAGGGTGAGTGAGATCAGGATCAGGAATACTGAAAGATAACGTATCATATATTGGGATTTGGGTTCAGCATAAAGAACAGGCAAGGTCGCAAAATTATTGTGTCAGTTCTACACAGAACTGATGCTTAAAGTTACTATTTATTAACCGAAAGGCTCCTATTTTATTTCCAAAGCACAGTATCTTTGTTTTAAATCCTATTCAAATGAAACATACTCTGATTCTTTTTATGCTGATTTTTGTGTCCCTTAGTACCTCGAATGCTGCGGAAGACTGGGGCAGAAATGGTCACAGGGCAACAGGTGAGATCGCCGAAGAGCATCTAAGTAAGAAAGCGAAACGCGTGATTGACGATCTTCTTGATGGAGCTTCCCTTGCGCTGGTCTCAACCTATGGTGACGAAATAAAGAGTGATGATCTTTATGATGAATACTGGGCCTGGCACTTCGTGAACTACCCTTTTGGCAGTTCGTATGAATCACACCCAAAAAGTGACCGTGGAGACCTGATCCAGGGTATTGATACCTGCATACAGGTTTTGAAGGATGATCAGAGTTCACGGGAGGATAAGGCCTTTCATTTGAAAATGCTCGTCCATTTTATCGGGGATCTGCATCAACCACTTCACGTAGGACAAGCCAGCGATAAAGGAGGTAATGATTTCCAGGTGCGATGGTTTGACGAAGGCACGAATTTGCACACTGTATGGGACACTAAAATGATCGAGAGCTATAATATGTCTTATTCCGAACTGGCGTCAAATCGAAAGCGATTGTCCAAAAGGCAGGTGGAAGAAATCCAGAAGGGAACTACCTTAGACTGGATGCGGGAGTCCAGGACCTTGTGTGAGGATGTCTATGCTAATACTAAAGTTGGTGAGAACCTCGGGTACAATTATATGTACAAGTACGTGGATGTAGCCAAGTTCCAGTTGCAGAAAGGCGGCATCCGTCTCGCGAAGGTGCTCAACGATATTTTCGGGTGATCACACAATTTTTCTGAACGTCAGGTTTATTCTCGGTTTTAAAACGCGTTTGGACTTGGGAAGCTGATGTTGCCAACAGTGTTGTGTAGTTCCTGCCATGAGCAGCATGCTACCGTGTTCCAGGTCGATTGAAAAGCGCCGTTTCTTATCCGCTCTATAGCGAAAGTGAAATACCCGCTTCGCACCCAGGCTAACTGAAGCTATCACCGGGTTGATGCCCAGTTCTTTTTCATCATCGCTATGCCAACCGTTGCTATCGCTACCATCGCGGTACAAATTCAATAACACTGATGTAAATGTTTCTTCTGAAATTCGCTCTACCGCAGATTTAATTTCGAGCAGCAAGGGAGTGAGTGGTTCCGGGTGCATGGTTATTCCTGAATACGAATACGACCTGCCTTCTTCGCCGAACAGTGCTGTTAGGCGGGGTTGTGGATAGACCTTCCCGAAAATCCTGATATCATCTTGTCCCCAGTTGGTTTCATCCAGTAATCTTCCGAAGTAATCTGTGGCAATTTCCGAAGGAAAAAATGAAGGGTGGTAGGTTACACTGGCATCCGATAAAGGAAGGACGACCACAGCTTCATAATGTCCGTCAAACAATTTCATCCAAGCGTGTATTGATAGACCCAGTACATCAAGGCAAATTGCAAGGGAATGCGCAGGATGAGTATCCATTTTGGCAATTTCAACGATGCTTCCTCACTCCGAAGCATATGCACATGTACAGGGAGGAACAAAACCAGAAGCGCGAGCAGTAACCATGCCGCGAGGACCTGTGTTTCAGGATTGAGGAGCATAAGTCCGAAGATCATTTCCATCGCACCCGTAGCCAGGATCATTGTGGAATGAGCAGGGATAAATGGGGGCATAATTTTTCTGTATAGCTTCGGTTTCTGAAAGTGGAAGAATCCTGCAATAAAGAATATGAATCCTAATAAGTACTGATGCCAGGGTAACATGTGTCGCTGAAGTAATAGTTCGACTTCAAAAATAAGGCATTAAAAACAAAAACCCTCCTTCAAAAAGCTGAAGGAGGGTTAGAACCATATCTAAATTCAATTATTCCTTGATGATCGATTTGGTCATTTGTCCATATTCATTGTTTATAATGAACATATAGGTCGCACTGGCCAATTCGGAGATATCGATAGCTTTTTCGCTACCCATGCCTTGCAGGTTGACAGTTTTCACTAGTCGGCCTGTCATGTCGTAAATAGACACCTTATCGAGTTCCATTTGCTTAGGATTGCTCAGATAGATCTCGCTGCTGGCCGGGTTAGGATATAGCGTCAACGTACCGAAGTTTGCAGGATCTGCCCCACCAAGGATACTCTCCACTGTGAGTTCGAAAGTACAACAAGCTTCGTTACCGTATTCGTCGGTGGCACACAGTGTAATGATATGCGTTCCGTCACCCAGCAGGGTTCCCGGAGCCGGATCTTGTGTTGTGATGGTCACAGGATCGGTACAGTTGTCCACAGCTGTGGCATCACCATTCGCCCAGTAATCGGGAAGCTCATAGAACAAGTTTCCTGGTCCCGGATCTACTGTTTGATCGTCCGGACAAGTAACTTCCGGCGCGAGAACATCCACTACGGTTACCTCCGCCATACACAGGCTGATATTGCCATTGTTGTCCTGCGAGAATACACTTACCGTCACCGGTGTACCAATATCGCTACAATCGAACTCGAAGATGTCGATAGCCGTCGTAAAGATACCACAGGCATCGGTGTTAATATCGATCACATCTTCAGGGGTGATCACGGCAATACCATTTTCGTCCAGTTCTACGGTGATGTCCATGCAAACCAGGTTAGGTGCGATATTGTCTTCCACTGTAATGATAGCTGTACAGGTTGAGACGTTTCCGTTGACATCAGTAACCGTGAGAGTCACCATGTTATCTCCAACATCCGCACAGGTGAAGGTATCGTTATCCAGGGTCATGCTGGCAATACCACATGCGTCTGTTGACGCCCCGCCAACAAGCAGCGGATCAACAGTTACGGTACCGTTAATGTCCAATTCAACCGTGATATCCATACAAATCGCTACCGGTGGAGTTACGTCCTCAACAGTTACTATCGCAGTACACGTTGAAGAGTTTCCGTAGATGTCTGTTACAGTAAGTATCACATTATTCATACCCACATGTGAGCAGTCGAAGGTGTCCTGGGATATGCTCAATGAGGCAATGGCACAATTATCCGTCGAACCTCCGTCTACATCTGTAGGCGTGATCATTGCCATACCATTCGCGTCCAATTGGATTGTTATATCCTCGCATACGGCCACCGGTGGTTCATCATCGGTCACTGTAATATCGAATGTACAGGTGCTGCTATTGCCATTAACATCAGTTGCAGTGAATTCAATGGTTGTGGTTCCAACGGGGAATACACTTCCACTTGGCAGACCCATGGTTTGAGTTACGGACATGATCCCGCACTCGTCAATCGCAATGGCGTCCGGGAAGAACACCGTAGCACCACAAATACCGGCATCATTGGTCGCGGTAACATCTGCAGGACAAAAGATTACAGGCGGAGTCACATCAACAACTGTGACAGTTGTGGTACAGGTAGAAACGTTTCCATTCACGTCGGTTACTGTAAGCGTAACTACGTTTGGCCCAACATCTGAACAATCAAAGCTACTTGGCGAGATGCTCAGGGAAGCAATTCCACAGGCATCTGTGCTACCATTGTCTATATCCATGGGCGTCAGACTAGCATTTCCAGTTGCATCAAGTGGCAAGGTGAAATCCGGAACACACATTGCTACCGGAGGAACGTTGTCCTCAACTGTCACCGTCGCAGTACAGGTGCTGCTGTTTCCATATATATCAGTAACGGTCAGCGTTACCGTATTGGCTCCAACATCTGTACAATCGAAGGCAGAAGGCGAAACAGACAATGAGGCTATTCCACAATTATCTGTACTTCCGTTATCGATTTGTCCGGGTGTTATGGAAGCCATACCATTGGCATCCAGTTGGACCGTAATATCCTGGCACATGGCCACTGGTGGTTCGTTGTCTGTTACCGTTACATCGAAACTACATGTCGCTGTATTTCCGGCTGCATCGGTAACCACGAAGGTGTTCGTGGTTGTTCCAACAGGGAATACACTTCCGCTGGCTAAACCTGCTGTTTGCATTATAGTTTCACCCGGACAGTTATCTGAACTTGTTACCGAATAAGTAACCGCAGCACCACAAACTCCGGGATCATTATTTACCGAAATATCAGCAGGACAGGTTATCGTTGGATTTTCCGTATCATTTACGGTAACATCAAAACTACAAGTCGCCGTATTTCCGGCAGCATCGGTCACTATAAACGTGTTAGTAGTGGTTCCAACAGGGAATACACTTCCACTTGCCAGTCCGGCGGTTTGCATGATAGTTTCTCCCGGACAATTATCGGAACTGGTTACTGAATAAGTAACAGCCGCACCACAAACACCGGGGTCGTTGCCTACGGTAATATCTGCAGGACAATTGATCATTGGGTTCTCATTATCGATAACGGTCACAGTAAATGAACACGATGCAGTATTCCCGGATCCATCCGTCACAAGGAATGTATTTGTCGTAGTACCTACCGGGAAGGTTGATCCCGAAGGTAATCCAGCTGTTTGCATGGTGGTTGCTCCGGAACAATTATCGGTTCCTACTGGAGCAGTATAAGTTACAACCGCACCACAAACACCTGCGTCATTGTTAACTGTGATATCACCCGGACAAGTAATCGCCGGTGGTGTAGTATCCTCAACGGTCACTGTATCGGAAGCACTTCCGGTACATCCGTTAGTATCCGTAAAAGTATAGGTGATCGTATGCATTCCGGTTCCGGCTGCTCCGGAATCGAATGTAAATGTCATACCATTTCCGTCATCTGTCACACCGGGACCACTATAAACTCCACCTGTTGGTGTTCCACCTCCGAGACCGGTTAGAACCGTATTCGGACATATAGGACTTGGTGGCGCAGTGAAGGTTACAGTCGGTAATGCAAATACTTCTATATCGTCTGAAGCACTATTAGTACATCCATTAACATCGGTAAACGTATAAGTTAATGTATGTGTTCCGACACCCGCGGCAGCAGGATCGAAACTATAGGTCATTCCATTTCCATCATCTGTCACACCGGGACCGCTATAAACTCCTCCCGTAGGTGTTCCTCCACCTAAGCCTGCCTGAACTCCGGCATCGATACAGAGGTCTGCTGGTGCTGTAAAGGTTACCGTTGGTAATGCAAATACTTCAATGTCATCGGAAGCACTGTTTGTACAACCGTTGGTATCGGTGAAAGTATAGGTAATGGTAGTAGTTCCAGGTCCGGCAGCAGCAGGATCAAAACTATAGGTCATCCCATTACCGTCGTCCGTAACCCCGGCACCACTGTAAACACCTCCAGTTGGAGATCCTCCACCGAGACCCGCCTGTACCCCGGTATCTATACAAAGATCGGCCGGAGCGATAAAGCTAACCATCGGTAGGTCAAATACTTCAACGTCGTCTGTCGCGCTACCCGAGCAACCATTTGTGTCGGTGAAGGTATAGGTAATAGTGTGTGTTCCAACTCCTGCAGCTGCGGGATCGAAACTATAGGTCATCCCGTTGCCGTCATCAGTAACTCCGGGTCCACTGTAAACACCACCAGTTGGGGTTCCACTACCAAGTCCGGCCTGTACTCCTGCATCTACACAAAGATCGGCAGGTGCAGTAAATGTTACTGTCGGCAGTGCAAATACCTCGATATCGTCTGAGGCGCTATTCGTACAGCCATTAGTGTCGGTGAACGTATAAGTTAATGTATGTGTTCCAACACCAGCGGCTGCCGGGTCGAAACTATAGGTCATTCCATTTCCATCATCAGTAACACCTGCACCGCTGTAGACTCCACCTGTTGGTGTTCCGCCACCTAAACCTGCCTGAACTCCGGCATCGATACAGAGGTCTGCTGGTGCTGTAAATGTTACGGTTGGTAGGGCAAATACCTCGATATCATCTGAAGCCGAGCTACCTCCCTGGGTATAGGTAATGGTATGAACTCCTACGCCAGCGGCCGCCGGGTCGAAGCTATATGTCATTCCGTTTCCGTCATCGGTAACTCCTGGTCCACTGTAGACACCACCTGTTGGTGTTCCACTACCAAGTCCGGCCTGAACACCTGCATCCACGCACAGATCGGCTGGAGCAGTAAATGTAACTACAATGCTCAGCGATGCGAAAGGAACGGTTGACAAACCGACTCCATAAGCAAAGGCGTGGTCGTAATTCGCAGGATTCTCGAAATCGGCCATACCAACCGGGATGGTACGCGATGCTGGTGTATATTCTGTTTTATCGGGTGCTACAGCAGGGAAACCGTCGACTACAAGAGCCTGCAAATAGATACCTGATGGATCTTCAACTGCTGGGATATTTCCTCCCGGAGTAGTTGAATTTCCTGTATACATTACTGAATAGATATCATCCACTCCATTTGTCGGGTCGGTATCGCTATCCTCATAAGCATAAATGGTTTCACCGTTCGTGGCCAGGGCAAAGCTTCCGGTAATAATTGTAGCCGTACCACAACCATTCCCTGAAGTGTCCGAACAAGTTACAGTAAAAGTATCAGGGGCCGTTTCAGTAATAACAATTACATCACCCTGGTCGATCTGGCCAGCAGGAGACGTCCATTGTACTACTGCTTCTCCCGAAGAGAATAATAAGTTCGTATTGTCGAATTCATCCTCGGTGAAATAAACTACCGTACTACCGGGGATATTTTGAGCTGCCGCGAAGGAGAACGCATCATCAGTTGCTCCATCGTGGGCCATTCCCATGATAGCTACCAGGGGATCTGAGGCTGAGGTATCGTCATTAGTTATACTTCCGGTGGCTGCATTTGGTGATCCACCATCATAGCCGGTTCCGGTGTCTATCATTAGTTCGATAGTTTCGGTAGGCTCAACCACTGCATCCACAACCGGGGTAACTGTAACTGCAACGGATGTTCCACCCATAGGGATGGTTGCCGTTCCGTTCGTCGATGTGAAAGTAGCGGCTCCCGAAGTAGTATAGTCGGTTGTCAATGTCGCCGTTCCACCAACGGTGAAATTCACTGTGATAGGTGCGGCTGCCGGTGCACTTAGCGTAAAGGTGTAAACCATTCCCACACCAGTGTCTTCAACAGAACTGCCTGGTGCTACTGCAAGGGTAAGGGTAGGGTTGGCCGATCCTGAAGAGATGATGATATTCGCGAAAGGCACATCCGAAAGCACGGCATTTGCCTGGGCGTGGAACCAGTTTGTCGTATTCTGGAAAATAGCCTGGTCTACCGTGATACCACGTTCAGGCGGGAATCGGTATTCCGTTCGGTTAGGATCAACTGCCGGAAAACCATCCACAACAACTGCCCCGGTATAAACTGCAGTCGGATCTTCAATTGCGGGAATATTTCCGCCCGGAGTACCTGTAACACCTGTATAAAGTACAGCGTGCACTTCGGTAACACCATTCGTTGGATCGGTATCTGTATCGCTGTACGCAAATAGTCCTTCTCCATTTGTCGCGGTCGCAAAACTACCACTGAGAACAGTGACCGAACCACAAGTCCCGCCGTTACAAGTTGTGGTAAAGGTGTTGGCGGCCGATTCTGTTGCCACGATCACCGTGCCACGTGTTGTCCCACCCGCAGGAGCAGTCCAGCGCATTACCGCTTCACCGCTAGTTGAGCTGAATGCCAGATCGTTAATATTGAATTCTTCTTCAGTAAAATATATATCTGTTCCCGCGGCTATATCGACCAGGGCCACGAAAGAGAAACCGTCGGTTCCGGCGTGGTTCATTCCAACAACTGCAACTGTTGGAGTCGTACTGAGGGTATCATCATTTGTAATTGTAGCTGTGGCACTACTGGGACTTCCAGCCGTATATCCAACACCAGCTGTCGCTGTCAGGATCACCGTCTCATCAGGCTCAAGAGTAGTATCCCCAACGGGGGTAATGGTCACATTCGCAGTGGTAAACCCACTATTGATTACAACTGTACCAGTTGAGGCATTAAACGTGGCAGCACCACTTTGGCTATAATCCGTAGAAAAGGTCGCTGTACCTCCAACATTGAAGTTGACAGTAGTGTTGCTTGCTACAGCCGCACTTAATGTAAAAGTGTAGGTGATGGGGCTTCCGCTATTTTCAGCTACGCTGGCAGGCGACCTCGAAACTATTAACGTCGGACCTGTACATGCCAACGTGAAGCTATTGAATGCAATCGTAGAAAGGGCCTGATTGGCTTGTGCATGAAGATAATTACTCACATTTTCCAGATCATCTCTACATAACCCGTCACGAATTCCCGCTCCTGCGAATTGGTACTCCGCTCTCCCGGGATTTACTGCCGGGAAGCCATCCACCACTATTGCGTTCGGAAAGTCTGGGGTTGGGTCTAAAAGAGCCGGTATAGTTCCACCCGTTCCAGGACCGGTTTCTCCGGTATAGAAGACACTGTAGATCTCTGTAACCCCATTACTGGGATCTGTATCGGTATCCTGGTAGGAATAGAATGCTTCACCACCGGTTGCCAATGCAAAAGCACCACCAAAATGATCCGCTGTTCCACAGCATGAGGTAGAAAATGTATTGGTGCTCGTCTCATTCACAAAGATCACCGTTCCAGTAGAAACGGCACCGCTAGCGGTAAACCGAACTACGGATTCGCCTGTCGCAAAGATATTGGTGCTATTGTCGTATTCATCTTCTGTGAAGTAAACGGTTTCACCATTGGCCAGGTCTTGTGTGACCAGGAATGCAAAACCATCCGGAGTAGCATGATTAGTTCCTATAACCACTGCCTTTTGCCCGAAGCTGGAACTAAAGGCGAACAAAGCGATTAACAGGGTTAGTTGATAGGTAAAATTTTTCATAACGGGGTTAGTTAGATTAGTCTGATTGTTTAATATTTTGATATTTAGGGCTATACGCCAAAAATAGCGGATATGTATACTGTTTGATATACGTGATTCCACGTAATTTGTTTTTCATGATCAGGTGCATAAGTATGGGTTTTGCCAACCATGGGCAGGCAGATCTTTTAGTTCTTGCTGAAGCTCTTCCGTAAAGGAGCAGTCTATAGTTCCTATAACATTATTGTGATATTGAACTTCGTTGAATTCAAAATTTCGAACTTTGAACTCCTCCACCTGACTTTCATTAAAGCGATTGTATCGAAGGGGCCCTCTGGGCGAGGACAGTGTTTTTCCTTCCATAGCCTTTGATAATTCGCCAGATAATTTTCCTTCCGAAGAAATAGAAGCAACGATGGACTGACTCACTTCGTAACCCATTAAACCAATGATATTGGGAAGGTCGTCGTAGGCTTCCTGATAATTCGAGATAAATTTTTTCATGTCCGGATTCGGATCGTCAAAAGACCAGCTGGAAACGGTTTGCAGTTGTTTGATCTCAAGATCTTCAGTGGCAATTGTTTCATCGGTCATTACCGGGACGGCCAGGAGCGGTATTTTTCCGTTGTATTCGGATTTGGCATAAGCACTCATGAGTTGAAGTGCTTCCTTGTAGCTGAACAGGCAAAATACAACATCGGGCTCTTCCTCTTCAATACTTTGGAACAGGCCATCGAAGGTTTCGGTTTTGTAATTGGCGTTACTTATAAAAAACCTGGTGATCTCTCCACCTTCAGAAATTATTCCTCGATTGAAGGCTTCTGTCATATGATAAGCACCATCGTAGTATGATGCCGCAACGAGAACTTTCTTGCCAAATTCTTGTACAGCATATTTTCCGGCGGCATATGAAGATTGCCACATACTCAGGGTATGATGTAAAACGTACGGGCTAATATGCTCCTCCCGATATATGCGACCACCTATATCAAGGTGAATAAGTGGTCGTTTATACCTGTTCTGGAAATTAACTAATTCTGATAATTTCAGAATCCCGCAGAAAGCGATGGTAAGATCCACATCCTCCTGCAGGATCAGTTTTTCGGCGCTTTTTAATACCTGGTCATCTCCTGCTACACCTACATTCTCTATAACAAAATTGGGAGTAAGCTGAAAAGACTCATCACTGGAAAATCCCAGTTTGAGTCCGTTCAATAGGTCCATGCCCAAGGTTGGGTACATGTCCGACTTAGGGATAAGAACCCCTATTTTTATACTCCCCACCTTATTGTAATTTCTTAATTAGTTTCTCGAAGGAAAAATTCCCTGAAGGCAGATCACATAATTCATGGCCAGATATGGCTGCATGTTGTTATGTGCCTGGCTTCCTCCTGTATTCCCGGAGGTAACTCCACCAAGAGTGGCTCCTGCAGTAGAATCTTCATTGAAAGAGTTGGGACTGTTCGCAAGAAACTGACCGTTAACGGTACCTTCTTCTCCGGTGGCAGCACTAACGGCAACTGAAGTTGCGTGACCGTGATTTGGGATCTCAGGGATGGTCAAGGTAACTGTTTCTTGCCCACCTCGCGACCCTAATGTACGATTTGATAGACCAGCTCCCTGACGTGCACCTACTGCAACACGTCCTCTGAAATCCGGTAATTGAAATGTGGTTCTTCCATCCCCGCCGTAAGTGGTTCCTAAAAGGGAAAAAAGTGCAGTATTCTGAGCAATCGGCAACAGTTGTCCGTCGCAATACGCCCAATTACGAGGCGGGAAATTCCCGGCAAACATCCATATAACAGCTAATACTCCATCCATAATAAATTTGATTTAGTTGGTTAGTAAATTGATAAGTTAAAAGTAATTCTTAAGGTATTCAAAAAGGTGTTCGCTTCTGGTAACAGCTTGTCCTTTAAATGTTGATTTTCTTCCCAATGAGAGGAAGTAATATTCGCTCCGGTCTGGTCTACCGCTAGTTCCGTGTACCTGGTTTTATTATCGTGACCAATTTTAAAATATACTCGGGCAGACTGAGCCTCAGCCCTACCGGGGAAGTCAGTTTGTATTCTGTATTCTCCATACCGGTTGGTGCGAATTTTTGTGCGATGGCGATATTTTCCGGATTGAGCGGATAAATGCCAGACCTCAATCACTGCATCGGGGACAGGGTTTTGATCCTTGTCGTAAAGAATACCCTTTACTTCCAGTTCGTTTCCGAAGAATTGTTTACGAATATCCGAACTAAACTCGGTATAAGGATTATAGCCTTCATATGGGCATTCATTCGTAAAAGCTGAGAGTGTATTTGCTGAAAGTAATGATAAGCCTGTGGCGGCCAATGCGGATCTCGTCATGAACATCCGACGGGAGGTAGAATTTTTCATGTTGGTTAAGTTAGTTGTCTAAATCTACATCGAAATTTTCGCTTTTTCTAACATTTTTGTATTAAATCTTCATTATTAAATTCAAAATAGGGTCGGAAATTGTAAAATCAATATCTTCAGCAAAAAATTTAAAAGCACCAGTTAGACAGGTCCAGGATGCATCGAAACAACAAATTAAAAGCAATTTTAAAGAAGGTATCAGAAGTTATCTTTTCTGAAGATACGAGTTATGGTGAGCTCCAGGAAACGTTGCGCAGTTGGAGAGAATCCCTGGAAACATACCATGAAATGGATCCGGATACACCGGAGTACAACGAGAATGTCTACCTTGACGAAGGTAAGGCCATCGCCACCCGTTGGGCTGCCTTGTGCATAGAGGACCTTGTCCGAACCAAACGATTTGTGAGCGCGGTTAAAAAAGCGGCAGATTCAGTGCTGAGAAAGAAACCGGGAACTCCGGCAACCATCTTGTATGTGGGTACGGGGCCATTCGCTACCCTTGTGTTACCACTTACCCAGGTATTCTCACCTTCGGAAATTCAATTCGACCTGATAGAGGTGAACAATGAGACGTTCAAATTACTGAAAGCTACAATACAGAGCTATGGCCTCGAAGCATATGTGCGAAATTATTATTGTACCGATGCAACTCGTTTCAAAGTTGAGAACACAGATGTGGATATCCTGCTCGTAGAATGTCTCCAGCAAGCCCTCGCCCGTGAACCCCAGGTGAAGATCACCGAAAACCTGGTGCCACAACTTAAGGATGATATGATCCTTATCCCTGAGGATATCTCACTCTCGCTGGCCCTATTGAACACTGCGCAACAACAGTCTTTCCTATTGAACACAGACCCCACCCGCGAGATCGATTTTTACAAGATCATCGATACGGTATTCAGTATAAACAAAGAAGTTGTTCTGAAAAATGAACTGTCTTACGACGAACACACCGTTTTGATTTCAGAAGATCAGCTAAAGGATAGAAACCGGATCTCCATCTTTACGGAAATGACACTGTTCGAAGATGAGCGACTCACGTACAACGAAAGCGGATTAACTATTCCCTGGGATATTACCGACTATTCTACGGAATCTCAGATTCATGGGGTGACCTTAAAATATGTAACCGGAAGCGAACCCGGACTGAATATCAAAATAAAAAAAGGGCCTTATGAGAAGGCCCCGAAAAGTAACATATGACTTTTTACTAGTTTCTGGAAGGGAAGATACCTTCTAGTGCTATACACACATTGATACCCAGGTAAGGATTTCGTGAATTAAAGGCTTGTCCGGGTCCGGCATTGGCTGTGTTGAAAGCTTGCAGCGCAGCTCCGGCGGTTGCATCTTCATTGAAACCTCCGGCATGACTGGCGATCACCTGGCCATTGGGAGCACTCTCTTCGCCGGCAGCATTACTTACCGGTATACTTACACTGTGTGCATGAGGTGGTACGTTATTAGCGTTCAAAGTGATGGATTCAGTTCCGCCTTTTTCTCCCCAGTTAATAGAACTCAAGCCTGGTCCATTCCCATCTCCAACGATAGACCTTCCCCTGAGGTCCGGTAAGCCGAAGGTAGTTCTGCCGTCACCGCCAAAAGTAGTCCCCAAAAGTGAGAATAGGGCGGTAAATTGATTTATGGCTAACAATTGTCCTTCACATTTTGCCCAGCCGCGTGGAGCGAAGTTAAATCCGAATGCCTGAATTTGTCCAATAAATGGTTCCATAATAAAGTGTTTAAATGATTAATTGGTTTCGTTTTATACCGCTAAGGTATTGTCACACTTTCATTTACGGTATCCGTATAAATACGTAAATCGCTACCATAAAAAAACCGCTACCCTTGGGCAGCGGTTCATTTTTATTCCAGGTACAACTTATTTGATCATGTCGTAACTCCTCTTAATAAAGGCCGTCATCTCCTCACCTTTGAGTAAGTTCTTACT
>JAUIIU010000052.1 GCA_030431695.1 Bacteroidia bacterium
AGACATCGAGCTGAGGGCCTGTAATCTTATCGTTTTCATTCAGAAGTTGATTCTGCTGTGCTACGACAAAACTGAGCTGCTGCATCCCCGGATACTTCATAACTATCGCTTCTTTTAATGCGAGAACGTCATCACCAGGTATTTCGAGTGTTTCGTCGTGATTACCCGTGATCTCCGCCAACTGGCCAAAGTATGTCAAATGCAATTCCATTCAAAAAAATAATAACTTAAGTGAGGCTGATGTAAGCACCAAGGCCAGAAAGTATTCCAGTAATTGTGGCCTCCATTTCCTGCTGCCAAAATAACTACCTGCCAGGCCTCCGAGTACAGCGATGATCACCATAAGCCAGGAAAGCGGCACCAGGGTCACACCACTGCTGAACTGACCTAAAAGGCCGGATGCCGAATTCACCCATATGAAAAGTGCGGATACCGCTGCCGCCTCTTTCATATTACCCCAATGTAATAAAAGAATCAAAGGCGTTAAAATTATTCCACCCCCAATTCCGATGAGACCAGAAAAAAAGCCAATGGCCACCCCAATGAACATGGCCTGTATCAAATTCATCGAACGAGTTCCAGCATATTTTTTGTTTCCTTTCCACAATATTCGCAGGATCGCAAATAGCAACAGCACACCAAGAACTTTCTTATAAATTCCAGGTTCTAGATGCAGCATACCTCCCAGGAAAGCAGCGGGTATCGAACAAACGGCAAATGGCCAGAAAAGTCGAAAATTAAAGTGCCCGGCACGGTAATAATGGTAGAAAGAGACCCCGGCGACAAACAGGTTGAGCAGTAATGCGGTTTGTTTCATCATATCGCTGGGAAAAGCAAACAAAGCCATCAAGGCAAGGTAACCACTAGCGCCTCCATGTCCTACACTGGCATAGAGGAACGATACCATTGGTAGTACCAGTAGAAAGATAATGAGTATAGAAGATTCCGGGATCACAAGTAATTATGGTAATAATATACAGGTTGCCTGTGCACCTTTTTCCAGTTGAGTGACATCTTCGGGAATATAGATCAAAGCATTTGCGATCGCCATACTAAGGATCGCGGAAGATTGCTGCAGCTTCAAGGGGGTGACCCATTTCCCATTCGTTTTTGCTTTCAGGAACAACGCCCTGCCATAAGGATTAACTATGTCCTCACTTACCGGGAGTTCGATACGTGTGAGCCCAGTTTGTTCCGCACCAATCAGAATATCGAGCAATGCAAAACCATAAATATAAAGACAGGTTAGGGTAGAAGCAGGATTGCCCGGAAGACCCATGATATATGTGCCATTACCTCTGCCATAGAGCAGCGGTTTACCCGGTTTTTGTTTAACACGGTAAAAGTGCTGAGTGATTCCCAGCTCCATACAGGCCTTGCCAACAAAGTCATAGTCTCCTACCGATACACCCCCGGAGATGAATATCACATCGGAATCTTTCATAAGTTCCCTCATGGCGGTTTCAGTATCCTCGAGGGTATCCTTTACCTTTAAAATCTTTGTCACACTTATGTTTTTCTGATGAAGTGCGCTTACCATCATTGTACTGTTGCTCTCATAGATCTTTCCCTTCTGAAGTGGTTGCCCGGCTTCCATTAGTTCATTCCCGGTGACCATAACGGAGACTCGTGGAGGTTTGTTTACCTTTACCTTGGTGATTCCCATGCTCTTCAGTAAGGCGATCCCGGCTGGGGTCAGTCTTGTTCCTTCCGCCAGGGATTCGGATCCTGCTAAGAGTTGCTCTCCCACTTCACGAAGATGAGAACCTTTTTGCGGATTTGCCTCCAGTTTTATTTCCGAACCTATCACACTAACCTTCTCCTGTATAACTATGGCATCGGCAGTATCCGGGACAAGGCCTCCGGTAAATATCCTTACCGCTTCACCTGCTTTTAAGAACGGCATTTGATGATCACCCGCCTGTACTTCCCCAATAACCTTGTAGGTATCGCCATTATGCAGGTGCAGCGCATACCCATCCATGGCACTCTGCCTGAAAGGAGGCATGGAAACAGGGGCGAGAATAGTCTCGGACAGGACCCTGTTCATGGATTCATCAACGGGAATTAATTCTGAAACCATCAATGGAGTTGACGATTCTTGAATGATTTCGAGCGCACGATTTACCGAGATCATAGGGATTAATTTTAGAAAGCAGAAGATAAGGAAGTTTTACGGAAGTAGACTCAAGATGCACCTTAGATTACCGCAGGTGAGCGAATATTAAAGATATCGTAAGTATCTGTTGAAAGGGATTCGTCCTCTTCAATATTCCGAAGGAATGTGAAATGAATCTAGCCATCAATCTGTGTTTTTTGTTTTCGCGACGATAGAAATACCAGGTTAAACAGAAGCTAATTAAATTATAGTACTTTTAAACGTTTCTCAGAAAAAGTGAAAAGTCTGTAAGCCTTATGCTGTTCAATTCATTAGAATTTGCCTTTTTTCTTCCTATAGTCTTTTCGCTATTCTGGTTCCTACCAAAGAATCGTGTAACTGCCAGGAATTGCCTTTTACTCATAGCGAGTTACTTTTTTTATGCCTGGTGGGACTGGAGGTTTCTGACCTTGATATTTTTAAGTTCCCTGGTCGATTTCATCGTCGGTAGGAGATTGGTGGCTACAACTAAGAATTCAGTACGTAAATGGTGGCTCTTCCTCAGTCTTTTTGTCAACCTGGGTTTTCTTATGGCCTTTAAGTATTACGGCTTCTTCGTCCAGAGTTTTGTCGATGCATTTTCTTTTTTCGGTTATAATTTCGCTCCCGAAAGGCTAAATATCGTGCTTCCTGTTGGAATAAGCTTTTATACGTTTCAAACACTGAGCTATACCCTTGATATCTACAGGGGCAGGATCGGGCCTACGAAAAAGGTGATCGACTTCTTCGCCTATGTAAGCTTCTTTCCCCAGCTTGTAGCGGGGCCTATAGAGCGGGCGAGCCATTTGTTACCCCAATTCCGAAAGATTAAATCCTTTAATTTCTCATGGGCTATGTCTGGTTTCAGGCTTATTCTTTGGGGCCTGTTCAAAAAGGTTGTTGTAGCCGATAATTGCGCGATGGTAGTAAACCAGATATTCTCTCAATATCAGGAATATTCGGGCAGTACACTCCTTTTGGGATGTGTATTGTTCGGTTTTCAGATTTACGGTGATTTTTCCGGATACTCGGATATAGCTGTTGGAACCGGACGGCTTTTTGGGTTCGACCTGATGCAAAATTTCAGAATTCCATATTTTTCAAGGAATATTGCTGAGTTTTGGAGGAGGTGGCACATTTCACTTACCACTTGGTTCCGGGATTATCTGTATATCCCGCTGGGTGGAAGTCGGGGTAATCGTTTCAGAACACTTGCTAACGTTTTTATCGTGTTTGTTGTAAGCGGATTATGGCATGGTGCGAATTGGACATTTATCGCCTGGGGTTTTGTAAATGCGATGATGTTCGTCCCATTGCTTCTACTCAACAGAAATCGAGTATATGTGGACACCCCATTGTCTGGAAAATACTTTCCGTCGTTTCAGAATTTATTTAAGATAAGCGTGACATTCTTTTTAGTGAACCTTTCCTGGATATTCTTCAGGTCGGAAACGATCACGGATGCGATCAATTACTTGGGCGCCATATTTGATCCGTCCATTTTTACCATCCCTTATGTCTTTGGAATTGGTCTAACACATATTGGTTTAATTTGCGTTGTCATAATGCTCCTCGTATATGCTGAATGGTTGGGAAAAGAGGAACAGCAGCCTATAGATTCATTGGTAACACGGAAGGATGGGTTGATCTATAATATTGGGTTCTGTACAATTTTGATAACCAGCGTCTTCTTTTTTGGAGGCCAGCAACAGGAATTCATTTACTTCCAATTCTGATGAGAAAATTTGTTTCCATAGTACTTATCGCATTGATCCTGTTCACCGGGGTGGCATTCTATACCTTTTTTCAGGCAGACGGATATGCCGATTCCTATTATTTGAAGATGACCAAGCCGAAGCAGACATCGATGGTGCTTGGGACGTCAAAGGCTGCACAGGGTATTCAGCCGTCCGAATTGAAACGTGCTATTGGAAAAGATATTTTTAATTATGCTTTTAATATACGCACAAGTCCTTATGGTCCTGTTTATTTTGAAAGTATCAGGAAGAAATTGGACAGCAGTACAACGAACGGAGTATTCATATTGACGGTCGATCCATGGAGTCTTTCTGTTTATTCTGAAAATGCGCTGTCAATTGCTGAATTTCGTGAGCAGCGAACATTCATGGCCGAATTGAAGGACGTATCTTCCAATCCCAATCTGGAATACCTGATCAATCATTTTGATGGGAGTTATTACAAAATATTTAAAAGGAATGGTGTTGCAAAGGTGGAGGACGACGGATGGTTGCATGTTAACCTTAAGAACGATATCGCCTCTGTCAATCGACGAAGCCGGCACACCCTGAACAACTACAAAGAGTATCTGGATGACCTGGAAATATCGGCAATACGAATTGAATGGCTTGAACGCACTATGGATTACCTGGACGACTTCGGGAGTGTGTATCTGGTTCGATTGCCTGTTCATCCGGAACTGCAAAAGATCGAGGATGAATTAATGCCCGATTTCAAGCTGCGGTTACAGTTTCTTATCGACAAGGCATCGGGGTATGTGGACTTGACGGAAAGAAGCGACGAATTCCAATATACAGATGCAGTTCATTTAACACCCGAATCCGGGAAGCTAGTGAGCAGGTTGATCGGAGAATGGATAGTGGAGATTTCCGAAGATAATTCAGTAAAATAAAACCCAATACCCCCAATATTCCGAATGAAACTCCTCCGGAGATTTCAACCTACGTGGGTCACCCCCCATCAGTTTGAATTCTTCAATGCTTAAGTTGTTGAGATAAGTATTTTCGCCTGAAGCATCGAAGATCCTGAATTTTGAACCGGTTGTATAATACACGATACCATCCTCGAGATAGAGTTTCTCGATATTCCTGGCACGCCCTTTTTTGTCCGCTGTTTCTCCATCACGAGTAATTTCAGCCTTGCTGAAACCCAAAATACTAACCTCGTACCCTGAGCCTACAGGGACCCGGCCGTTGATCCCAAGCCCGTCATCCCGCCAATAAGAAAACCGCCAGACGATCAAACCAATAAAAAGCAGGGGGATCAGAAGGCGCTTCCTCAGTTTTTGGGATTTAAATACCAGCCGGACCAACCACCAGATCAAATAACCGTAGACGACGGAAAGTATTCCAATTCTTATTAGTTCGATTATGAGATGCAGTATGGTCGACATTAACAAACACTATTTATCAAAGACAAACGTAGCAAACAAATAGGCGATCACGATCGCCAATACCAGTGAAATAGTCAACATTCCTATTTCTCGTTTTCTGCGTTTTATCGATTTGTTTCGAAGGTCCATTTTCAAACGACGCATCGTATCAGGGTCAGCTTCGCTATCTTGGATCCTGTCTTCTTTTCTGGATCTAATGAATTTGAATGACCAGGGCCCATCCTTCTTTCTTCGGCGAAGGTCTTTCATGCGCTCGTTATGCGCTTTCAACCGCCCGTATGATCCGTCAATATGCATATCCCGTTTCCTGTTTTTTATATAAGTGTATTTTACTCACTTTTAGTTACCGAAGGTAATACAATGTCCTTCACAATGGCAAAAGGTAGCTTTCCATCTTCCGAATTATAAGCGCCGCCCGTGAAAACAGCTATCACATCCAATTCCTCGAAGATCATGATGTATTGTCCGCCATTTCCCGTTGCAACAATGGCAGATGTTTGCAATTCGTGTGTCTTAAATGGGATCCTCCACCATTGGTATCCGTAATCCATATCGGTTATCGTGGTTTGAACGGTAGTGGACGCATCGATCCAGGCTTCTGATACGATCTGCTCACCATCCCAGCGCCCTTTATTAAGCACTAGTTGCCCGATCTTTGCCATATCCCTGGGAGTCATATAAAGTCGTTTGGATGAGGGTATAACTTCTTTCTGCGAAGTATGTCCCCAGCTAAGATTCGATATCCCTAGTGGGTCAAACAAATATTTTTGCCCGAACTCATCGATTGACATTCCCGATGCCTGGCTCACTATCTCGGCCATCATTATGGTTCCCATGGAACAATAATTGGCCACAGTTCCGGGGTCATTGATCATAGGCAGATCAAGAGTGAACTGGATCCAGTCATTCTTACGGTATACTTTGTCTTCCTGCCCTGCCGATCCTTCGTCCCAGTCGTTACAATCGAGGCCGGTAGACATAGTAATGAGGTTTCTTATCGTAATTCTTTCTTTCCTGGGGTCGAGATGCTTTTCCGGCCTGTGCGATCGAAGATATTTGAAAATTGGATCGTCTATACTGTCGATATAGCCTTTATCAATGGCGATTCCCAACAGCAGGGATCGAATACTCTTCGTAGCCGAACGCAGATCGTGTTGTGTGTCCATCTCCTGGTCGCCAAAGTATTCTTCCAAAACCAGTGTTGCATCTTTGACCAAAAGCATGCTGTGAACTTTGTGCGGGGCGGGTTTCAATTTGTTGAACAGCAGGTAAAATCTGGAACTGTCGATTCCTTTGTTCGATAGGCTGGCCGTTTTCCATCCGTCGTTTATTTCCTTCGGAACTTTGTACTGATACTTGTTTTGTGCCACCACCGACATGAGGGTACAAATCAGGAAAGTGTAAGCGAGAATAATTTTCATTTTCAATTTTTTTACTTCGGAATTCAACGCGTTCTTTCCGAAGATACAATTATCATCTTAAATCTTTTAAACCATAATCTCGGATACATCATAGAACCTCTCCTCCGTAAAACATCCATAGAAGATACAGCAGCAATGCCAGAAAGGCCATTTTCACTACATAGCCTACCCAAAGGTTTCTCCTGGCGTATTTTTTCACCCAAAGCTCATTCATGGGTACTTTTCCAAGATTCAGAAGGTAAAACACCGCTGCACCGTACCATTGGCTGCTTGTAACAGATATATCATGGCCGGAACTGATTATAGGTTTACCGTATATATTACTTTTAGGTGTATTATCTTTTTTGTCCATAGAAAGGCGATATGATATTAGTTGTCCGAACAAACCTATGTGTTACAATTATCAATATATTACTTATCATAAACCATCCTTATAAGAAAATAAATCTAAAGAATTACCATCCCGGGGTTCTCCCGTATCTTTGTAGTAACTTCGAGCAAAGACAACCCATAAACTACACATCATGGAAAATAAATCTCACGATCACGAAGGTGATATCAGCAAATGCCCCTTCTTAGGAGGGCAATTAAAAGAATCTGCGGGGGGCGGAACAACCAACCGCGACTGGTGGCCAAACCAGTTGAATGTGAACATTCTTCGTCAGCATTCGGAGAAGGCAAATCCAATGGGAGACGACTTCAACTATGCCGAAGAATTCAAGAAATTAGATCTGGCCGCAGTAAAAAAAGATCTTACCGATCTGATGACCGACAGCCAGGATTGGTGGCCGGCCGACTATGGACATTACGGGCCCTTATTCATCCGAATGGCCTGGCACAGCGCCGGAACCTATCGTATTTCCGATGGCCGCGGTGGAGGAGGAACCGGAACGCAACGATTTGCACCCCTGAACAGCTGGCCGGATAATGCCAATCTCGACAAGGCGAGACACTTGCTATGGCCGATCAAGAAGAAATACGGACGAAAACTCTCCTGGGCCGACCTGCTCATCCTTGCGGGAAATGTTGCTCATGAATCCATGGGACTTCCCATGTACGGTTTCGCAGGCGGACGTGAAGACGTCTGGCAACCGGAAGAAGATATTTATTGGGGTTCGGAAACAGAATGGCTGGGGAATAAACAACGATACGAAGATGGCAGCGAGCTGGAACGTCAAATGGGAGCCGCCCACATGGGTCTGATCTACGTCAATCCCGAAGGGCATAACTCTAATCCCGATCCTATAGAAGCAGCACATTATATCCGTGAGACCTTCGGCAGGATGGCGATGAACGATTACGAAACCGTAGCCCTTATCGCCGGTGGCCATACCTTTGGAAAGACCCACGGTGCGGCCAAGGATTCAGACTACCTGGAACCGGAACCGGAAGGTGCGCCAATCGAAATGCAAGGCCTGGGATGGAAGAACAACCTGGGAAGCGGTTCCGGATCGGATACGATCACCAGCGGACTGGAAGGTGCCTGGACTCAAACCCCTACGAAATGGAGCCATAAGTTCTTCGAGAACCTGTTCGGCTTCGAATGGGAACTTACTAAAAGTCCGGCAGGAGCCTGGCAGTACAAAGCTAAAGGTGGGGCAGGAGCCGGTACTTTCCCGGATGCCCACGATCCTAACGTAAAACGCGATCCTTTTATGCTGGTGACGGATATTTCGCTACGTATGGATCCCGAGTACGAAAAGATATCAAGACACTTCCTTGAGAATCCGGAAGAATTCAAAGAAGCCTATCAGAAAGCGTGGTTCAAGCTAACACATAGGGATATGGGGCCAAAGTCGCGCTATATGGGGCCGGAAGTTCCAAAAGATGATTTGATCTGGCAAGACCCGATCCCGGCAGTGGATCACGAACTCGTAAACGAGTCGGACATAGCCGGACTTAAGCAAAGTATCCTCAACTCCGGATTAAGTGTTTCCGAGCTTGTCTCGGCTGCATGGGCTTCCGCTTCCACTTTCCGTGGTTCTGATAACCGTGGAGGAGCTAACGGAGCTCGTGTGCGACTGGAACCACAGGTGAACTGGGAGGTGAACAACCCGGTACAATTGGGTAAAGTCCTGGATGTCCTTACAGGAATTCAGAATGATTTCAACAATGCTCAAAGTGGAAGTAAGAAAGTATCCATGGCAGACCTCATCGTGCTGGGTGGATGCGCTGCCGTTGAAAAAGCAGCCAAAGATGCCGGGAAAAATATCGAGGTACCCTTCACTCCCGGACGAACAGACGCGACGGCCGAGATGACTGATGCGGATGCTTTCGAACACCTTAGGCCATTGGCTGATGGTTTCAGAAATTACCTCAAGGGTAAATCTTCTGCGAGTACGGAGTCCCTTTTGGTCGATAAGGCGCAACTGCTTACGCTTACGGCTCCTGAAATGACAGTGCTTGTGGGAGGTATGCGCGCTCTGGATGCCAATTATGACGGTTCGAAACACGGTGTGTTTACGGACAGGCCGGGTGTGCTTACCAATGATTTCTTTGCGAATCTCCTGGACCTGAACCTTGTTTGGACTGCCATGGATGATAGCCAGGAGTTGTTTGAAGCTCGCGACCGTGCCACCGGGGAACTGAAATATACCGGAACCCGTGCGGACCTTGTTTTTGGTTCTAATTCGGAACTTCGCGCATTGGCTGAGGTATACGCCTGCGAGGATGCAAAGGACAAATTCGTTTCGGATTTTGTGAGTGCATGGAACAAGGTGATGAACCTAGATCGTTTTGAATTGAACTAAGTTTTATAATGTTTAATTGATTGATTGGAAAGGCGGATCTTTTGATTCGCCTTTTTTATTCCTGAATGAATAATGCTCCTCGGGTCACAGCAGTTTTCGCAACAACGAGATCTGTCCGAGATGGTAATAGGCGTGCTCGATAAGTCCTTCAATATTCCTTCGGTAGGAGCCGTATTTCGGATCGACGAAGGCCTGTTCCAGCTGGTCGTTGCCCAGTTCTTCGACTTTATTGGCGAACTTATTGGCATTTTCTTTCAATTCTGAACGCAGTCGGTCCCAGTCTGCTTCCGAAGAAATAGGAGGCATATCAAAACTGTACTTGTCACGAATTTCCAGTTCGCCGCCATTCAGCACATTGAGTACACCGGAAATATAATAGTTCACATGGAAGGTCAGTGCTGCGATGGAGTTGTGATCACCCTTCTTTGCAATAGCTTCACTCCGGGTGAGCCCGGATATCGCTTTGACGTAATTGGTATTGGCGATCCAGGTTCCATTTAGTATCACTTCCCTGAAGCGGTGTGCCAGTTGTTCTGCAGATTCCATTCGAAATTATTTTTTAAAGAAGTTTGAAGTTAACTTTTTTCTGTAAAGTGCCAGGCATACAACAAAACTAAGCAGGCAGATTACTCTAAATACCGACCAGAAACTAAGTTCAACACAGTATTTTTCTTCAGAAATAGTGAAGCATTCCACACTGTATTTGAGTCCGCCGTGCTTACCGAGCTTCGGATCACAAATAATTAGCACCGAGATCATCATCCCTATGAAACTCAGTATAAGAGCAGTTACGTATATTATGTTAGATCTTCTTTCACTCATACTGAATAGATGCATCAGGTCCGGATGAATACGTTCATTAAGCTAGCCTAAGCCATTTCAAACAAGATAGTTAAAAAACAACTCGATAGCCGTACCCATAGCAAAACTCAACAAAGCAGCACGCAGTGAAATTCGCCCCATCTGAAAGGTGTTGCTAAACGATAACCACAGCGCAACTAAAGCCATAACCACAAAAAGTATGGTGGCGTATGTTGGAACCAAACTTGTAAACAAACCGGTTAGGTTGAAAACAGGATCAAGGATAGCGGTAAACCCAAATAGCGCGAGGGCAAAATTGGTTTTTGAATGTTTCTTAAATAAGTAAATGCCAGCGATCAGCAATTCAATACAGATGGCCAGGGGGCCGAATTGGTTATAATAGTCTGGTTTGAAATAACCTTCTAATCCTTTCGGGAAATTGATCTTCAGAAAGAAAAGCGTACCCAATACAACTGCAATGACGATAAAAAGAAAGGCAATTAGATTTCGAATTCGCAAGACAGTATAATTAATAAGTTAATTCGATTATTCTTTGGGTTCATTGATCGGCGATATCATGATATGCGCCCGGTGTGTGCCCGGGTTCATGATCCATGGATGATTTGGAGCAATAGGGCTCTCCGGAAGTCCCGTTGATTCTGAAGTGGCGAAAGGCAAATAAACAACATACCTGTATTTTGCTCCTGCTACTTCGGAGGTTTCAGGATTGTATTGAGTTTGTTTTCCAAAGTAAATATGTAAGGTCGAGCCGGGTTTGCCCATGTCCAGTTTTCCGGACTTTGCTTCTTCTTCCCTGATCTCAAATATCTCTCCGCCCGATTTTCCTTCTTTCCGGAGTTCTCTGCCTCGCGCCATGAAAGGTTCGAGGTCCTTATGGTAGCATGCGGCATTGAAACCTGCCTTATTGGGATCGTCCGCAAGACAAATGAATTCGTTCGTGCCTTCTTTCAGGGTCACGAATTCCCCGGCATCATTATATCCTATGACTGTGCAATTGGCCCTGCTTTCTTCAGGGGCGGCCATAAGGGCTGTGGCAATTCGGGCTTCCTCCGAATCGATCTCTACAAAGCCCTCGGGAATTTCCGGTGTTTCCAAATCCCGTACCTCCGTTTCAGGAGTTTCCGAAGTCGGTTCTTCCTTCTCGGAAGGATTATTACAGGCAGTCAAAAGCAACAAGAGGATGATTGTAGATAGATATCGTATCATGTGCAGGAGAATTTGTATTGTTACTAATTGTTTAATTCTGAAGATATTAATTTGATCCCAGACCATAAAGTGGATTGCCGAATTTTTATTTTTTTTCGTCAGTCATCCAGTCGGTATTTGTCTACAAACCTACGCAGTATCTCGTTCGCGACGGGGGTTTCAACATCTTTGAAGGTTTCCATCAATTCCTCCGCTTTTTCGGCTGGAAAATAACCGTGATTCTTGTAGATCCTGATTCGCACTAAAAACTCATTGGCATTTGCCTCAGGGTGGAACTGGGTTGCATAGATGTTTTTCCTTATTCGGAACATTTGTACGGGACATCTGTCTGAAGTGGCAAGCAATACTGCATTTTCGGGCACTTCATCACAGGCCTCTTTATGACCAACCAAGGCCTGAAATTGCCCGGGCAGTCCTTTCAGCAACTCGTCATTCTCTCCTTCACGGGTAATCGAGACCGGCACTATCCCCACTTCCTCACGATATTTTCCTGAAATAGTGGTCCCACAGTAACTCCCTAAAAGCCCATTCCCGGAACAGGCTCCAAGAAAAGGAAAATCGGCCGGGATGAGCTGGTCGAAGAGCCTGTTGAAGAAAGACTCTACCTCTTGTTGTACTTTGGATTTTGATTCCCGAGGTATACCTACGTCGAACGGACTCCCGCCTGTAATGATGGCTGAGTAATCTGACAGATCAATATTTAAATGAGGCTGCTGTTCCACACGAATCCGATGAGCCTGTTCCAATAGGATGCCACCTGTTTTGAGGATAGAATTGAATTCGCTATCGGCGGTTTCATCTTCGGGGCGTAATTGAAGGATTAGGAACTTTTTCATCTATATCGTTAAACGGGATGAAAACCTATTCGCATTGGCCAATTATCGTGCTGAACACCGCAATCGCATCTTCGCCAAGCGTAGAATGCTGGTATTCCGGTAGCCTGATTGGAAAAATGGGTGAAGCAGGGATAAGGTCCGAGTCACTGGCAATGCAGTTATTGCCGTTGTTGCACACAAAGAAGAGAGTATCGAAGGTATCGTCGATATCGGCCCTGTCCTTATAAACGCGCTCTATATCGTTCAGGTCAAAGGACATGACTATCTCGTTGCCTTTACACCTGAGCACCACGGAAAACTCACAGTCTTCCAGGATGTACTCACGAAACTCACATCCTTTTTCGGCAGGAACCTCTTCATTGAGTCGCTCGATCATGTTTTGGATCTCAAACCCGGAACTCTGAGCATTAAGGATGCCGAAAGTAGTAAAAGTGAAACAGATCAGAAACAGGACTCTCAAGGACTTCATGCTGTATGGTTTGGTTTTGAAAGTTAATATATTTTGGTTCAATTCAGCCTGTATTTTCCAGGTGTTTGTGAGATCCATCGCAGTTTGGCATGCGTTTCGATTGTCCGCAGATACAGTCGCGCAATCCCTTACCCAACATGATACGGTCCCTGTATTGTTCAATCCTTGATTCCCTGGTTTCAGATTTCTTCGGTTTGGAAAAATGAAGCAAATACCCTCTTTGCCTGCCTGGCGTTAGATCGTAGAAGGCTGCTTTAAAATCGCGATCATTGTTAAACTGTGATTCCAGTTCTTCGGGTATATCAAACTCAGCGGTTTTTTTCAATTCTACTTTTAGCCCGGCTCTCTCAATTTCGATCGCCTCCAGCACATATGAACTGATCAGGGGTGCCTTGTTTTCGATATCGTCAAGACTTGTAAATCGAAGTTGTCTTTGCGACTGCATATTCTCGGTGGGCTGGATCAGCAGTTGATCCGGATCTTTCAGCAAGACACCTTTAAAGAACGAAATGGCGCAATAATCCTTGAATTCATGAATTAAGACCACATTCTTCTTATTCAGCATATAGCAGGGATGCATCCATTTAAAACCTTCTTCAAGGCCGCAATCGAGTACGATCTCACGTAGTCTGGATATTTCATCCGACCAATTCGAAAGCTTTTCCAAGTATTTTCGGACATTAGGATCCATGGGCTCAGGGGATTACATTTCCCCTACGTGTTCCTTGTAGAATTTCCAAACCTCCTGGGCCACATCTCTTCCAAGTTGCAATCCGGCGACATTATCCGCCTGGATATGGTATCCGCCTAACACTCTTGAGATACCGGCCATATTGGCGGTTTCTGTGAATGTTGGGAATTTAAGCGTAACAGTTTCACCCAAATTGTCGGGTTCCGTCATCGCTCCGGCCACAAGTTCAACTTCTTCACCAAACTCATCACTACCTGTCCAGAGTTTCAGCGCTTCCCCGCAGCCACCGCTAATGGTACTATGCCCGGAAACGTAGCTAGGGAATGGCGGGCAGAGGAAGGTGGAAGGGGAATATGGCCTCCACTGGCTGCCATCCACGTCCATCATTCCTTTTCCTTCACCACCCCAGGCTTTGATTATCTCACCTTCGTAGTATTGGTGTACCAGTGCGTATGGCCTGGCGTAATCGTAGAACATCTTAGAATCCCAGGAGGCGATAAAGCCGTCCATGGCTACCACCTGGTTATAAAAGAACATCTTTACATCCTGATCAAGGGTGTGGGAATCTCTTCTGGAAACATCCTGTGCAAATTTCAACCAGTGTCCGGCTTGCTGTACAGATTGAGGGCCGTCCCGCATAAATTCAACCAGGGCTTTTTCTTCGTCGGTCAGATTGGCCTGGAGTTCGATCACTTCCTTCACTTCCTGTTCCAGTTGTTCGGAACCGATCATTGGGGGAGGTCCGGGTCTGAACTGATCGGCAGATTTAAGCGCTACCGGCTTTACCTTGTCCCAGTAGGGCGTCAGGCATCCCGGTGCGAAGCTTCCGCCTTTGCCATCCGAGAAATACTTAGGTTGCCAGCGATTAGGATCGACATTCTTATCGGCCGAATTCACAGGTTCATAGCCTACGTAGTTGAAATATGGTTGGCCATCGGACCCTTCTTCCTCGCCGTACTGGTTGGCACCATCTCCTTTCCGGGCTTCGATAACGGCCTTGGCAGCTAAATTACCTATTCCTTCGGGAGTGTTCGGGTCCAATGATTCGTTAGTGGGATCCAGGCCGAGTTCCTTCATGTAGTCGGTGAAGAGTTCTTTGTCCGAGAAGTAGTATTCGTTCATTGTGCGGTAGGCGGCATAACTGATAGCGATCTCTTTATTCTTAAGTGTGCGTTCCTCTTCCGGGCGTCTTTCAACACCATCAAGGTATACAGGGGTAGCCTTATCATCATACCGGGACCAGGCATCGAAAACCGAAACAAATATCAGTCCCAGGTATCGGGATGTAATGGTAGGCCTGGGTTTGAAACGGTCGGTATCCAGTGCAGTGGCGGTAATCGCCATCTCACTCCATTTATAGGCCATATTATCAATTCCTGTGGGTTCTGCAGTTACAACCTGGGTTTTTTCCTTTGTACTGTTTTCATTGCAGCTGAAAACAAGAAATAGCGCCAGTAACATTAAATAATTCCTGAACATGTTCAATTAAAATTTTGGTTAGGTGGTAATTAGCGATAAATGTAGTAATTAATATTAGGTTAAATGAAAAACGTGCCTGCAATTAAAGAAATGTAATCGCATAGTAAATCCATCAATCGGTTCGATGAATATACAGTTATCCTAAATCGAATTAAATTTATTCTGTAAGGCTCAGATCTAGGCTTTATCCATATATGCCGAATACATCCAGACGAGTTTCTCCTGTTCCCTTATATAGTCACTCATTTGGGCATTAGTCCCTTCATCATTTATATCCCCGGCAAAATCAAGGATATGTCGTTGCTTAGTGAGCAGGGTCTTGAATGCGGCGAGTATTTCTTCAATCGCTTTATTTCCATCCGACACCTCGTTGCTCTCAGGTATTACTGAATTATCCAGGTAGGCGGTGTATTTATGCTGGGGTACATGTCCAAGGGTAAGGATGCGCTCGGCAACGTCGTCTATTTTTACAAAGAGATCGTTATAAAGTTCCTCAAATTTGATGTGCAATTCGAAGAATTTGTTCCCCCTGATGTTCCAGTGATATCCCCTGGTGTTTTGGTAGAAAGTTGAATAATTGGCTAGTAGGTCGTTCAACAAAGTAGCCAGTTCCCTGCTCTTGTCAATATCCAGCCCTATACGATTAGTATTTTTCATGGTAACAGATTTTAAATAAACAAAGTTAGCCGCTAGCTGTTTCGGAGAATATGACGAATGTTAGTCTTTTTTGTTTGAGACCTCGGTCTTCACAGGTAATACGACTTTAACTCGTATCCGTGCATTAATTATTACTGAATACGCTTTCCGGTCGTTGTAAATGATATTCCCTGCTGGCCGGAGGTGGAGATCATCACCCCCTCGAACATAGGTTCGTTTGAGGTGGGTTTCATCTGCCAATCGAAGATAAAATTCGCCCCTGTACCACCTTCTTTGTCACCTTCATCTATCACGATCTCAACGGTTTCCATGGGAGCTATAAAGATCGTATGGTTGAAATAAGTGCGAATGGATTCCCCATGGGTATCGAAATATTCGGCTTTATCGATATAGATAGTATCGGTAGGATGGGTGTTACGAATGCTTACTGTAGCTGTGAGATCGTGGGTTCGGTGTTCGGTACCGCTGTAGATCTGCGAATAGACCGAAAGATAGGATTTACCCTGAACAAGTGAATCCAAAGGCATAGTAGAAACTTCGCGGGATTTCCAGTTCACCGGATCCACGGAGCTATAGCCGTTATATTCGTTACACGCCCCTAAAACACAAGAGGTCAATATGATCAACAGGAAATTCTTCATAACTATTTCAGCAAAAATAAATCAATTTAACCGACTCTACTAGAGTAAATGTCAGTAAAATACTAAATATCTCCGACCTACGATAAAGATATCCCTATTCCGGAAACTGTACTAAGGAAGGTAATAATTATTGCTCTCGAACCCAAATTTACACCCTATCCTTTTTTTAGTTAATCAACAACTCATAATCACATATAAATTGTCGTCTTGAGAGTTTAATAATTGAAATAAAACTATAAGGATTTTCTATCGCTATTGTAACATAAGTTACTAAAAATGAGCATTATGAATGGTATTTTTAAGTATTGAAATCATAAAACCAAAATCATGAAAACGTTAGAAAAGAAAATCGAATTACCTAAGAGATCAATGAAGGAGAATATTGAAAAACTCAATGTACTTTTATCGGATTTTCAGGTTTACTATATGAATTTGAGAGGCCTGCACTGGAATGTCAAAGGCAGGGATTTTTTCCTCCTGCATGAGAAGTTCGAGGAAATGTATACTGAAGCCGGTGAGGATGTGGATGAGATCGCTGAGCGTATTTTATCCCTTGGGGCCATACCGTTGCACACCATGGAAGACTATCTCGCAAATCAAAGGATACGAAGTATTGAAAACGTTTCGGATGGCAGGACAGCTGTTCAACTTCTGGTGGATAATATAGAATTACTATTACTACAGGAACGCGGAATTCTGGATACGGCTTCCGATTTGGATGATGAGGGAACGGCAGCTTTGATGAGCGATCTAATATCGAGACAGGAAAAACTGTCCTGGATGTTAAAAGCTTACTTAAGCTAAAATGAATAATTATTTGATGAAAGCAAAAGTCCTTAGGGCTTTTGCTTTTTTGTTCCCAGGAGGTACAGTATAATGCCGGGGCCGGAACGCAGCTTACCGATATCCCAATCGTAAGCTTCGGATCCGTCCACCTCGTTCACAAGTGAGTTCATTTCCTCAACCGAATAGGTGCGGAGTGAGGATATTACACCGTCCCAAAGGGTGAACAAGGGAACGAGAGGAATCAGATAGGTGAAAATCAGCCTGCCAAAACTGAAAGGCCTTATGAATGGTGTGGTGAGGATCACCGAAACAGGTGAAAGCAACATTGCAAAAATACTGGGAACACTTCTTTCCTGGCCTTCAAATACAGCTATAGCACTACCGGAGTCAACAGCATTCTGAAGGATCTGTCTTGCGTCCGCGGGCCTGAAATGATGCAATGAAAGGAACTGTGTGCGGAGACCTCTCAGATTTTCGGGTACCTTCCTGGCATCGACGGGTTCCTCACGGTATTCAAAATTATCTGCTTTTGACTTTGTCCTGGCAAAGGCCGGGATGTTAGGGTAGTAGTCTGTTAGCACGATCTTAAAATCCGGAATTGTTTTCTTCAATTCCGAATTCAACCAAAGGAGTCCTCCTCCGCCACCCGAACCAAGGTCGATGATAGAATTTGTCCCGCTGTGTTCAAGCCCTTTCAGGATAACGGGAATCACAGGCCTGTACAACTTCGTCTTATTCGACAAGAACTGGAGGAAGTCGGTCATGTAATTTCTCAAAAATGAGGGGAACCACTTCTGATCTCCGAATTCAAAAAGATGTACTCTGCCCATGTTCTATTATTTTCCAGGGATAATAATCGTACGCCCCCAACCATACCCCTGGATTATCATCTTTATCACTCCGTTTTATGCACTTCCAATTCGATTTCTATCATAAATTCGGGGATCGCCAGTTCTTTTACACCCAGCCAGGAACCCGTAGGAAAATGATTCTTGTAGATCTCGCCACGGTAAGCGGCTTTTTCGAGGAACATGGGCATGTTGGTAGTGAAGATATTTTCCACCACTACATCGTCGAAGGTGCAATCGAAATGCTGCAGGATCTTTTCGAGGTCGGCGTAGCAGTTCTTCATTTGCTGTTCGAGATCGCCTACAGCAGTTGGGTTTCCTTCGTCGTCCATGCTTACCGCACCGGAGATCTTGATACTATTACCGATCTTCACGGCGTGGGAATACCCGTAAGCTTTTTCTACTTCCGGCCTGAGAAGGAAATATTCGGGTTTTTCAGGTTCGGGAGTTTCTTCAACAGTGACCACCTGGGTGGCTTCTTCGGTCTTCTGATCACAACTTTGTGACAAGTTGAATGCAAACAGCAGTACGAGTACTGTGGTAAGCTGACCAGCGATTTTGGTTAGTACTTTCATAAATGAGTTTTTTAGTGCCTACTCTGTTCGGTTTTCGGCTTGCCCGTTTGTTATTTGTATATATCAGGTTGGTAAACTCAATCACCAAGCTCCGTTTCGATCCGGACCTTGAGATTCTCAAGTATCTCTTTCATCTGTTTCAAGCGAAATGTGTACTCATCGAGTTTGAACTGTTCCTTTTGCAGGTTCAATAGGAAGTCCTGGTTGTGTAGAATATCCGCCGCTACAAGTTCTTCATGTAAGTGTTTTCTTCCGTCTTCGTGAAGGAAGGGAACGATTCCCAGGAAATTCTTATCGCGTGCGCGGATCTCCTCCCGGGAATCCTGATATAGATCATTTGAGAAAAATCTGTACAACGGCAGCTTAACAGCATAGGCATCGTTAATGGCAGTACGCAGCGAATCGTTTTGAATGATATCCAGTCCGGTCGATTTTAGTGCATCGAAAGGACCATTATCGAATCGCATAAAGACATCCTGTCCTGCACGGTTGTAAAATTCTATAAAGAGTGAATCCGGGATATCACTCTCGTTGAAAATATAGGTGATTAGACTGTCTATCCCGCCTTTTTTACGTTCGATCCTGGGATCGATCCAATCTTCATATCCCTTAAGGTCACTGACAATGGAATTCCTAATCTCGTTTAAGATCAGTGATTCTTTTTGTTTGATCTTTCGAGTTTCATTCCAGTTATTGATCTGCAATGCGATAAGGATCCCTATCACTACGAGAACGATCTCTCCAACAGCGTAGAGCAGGTATTTGCTGAATTTGTTTTGAGAGAATAACCTATGTCGGATCTTCCGAAAGAAATTTATCACCGGGATTTCATTTCTCTAAAGATAGGATAATAAATGACTTAGGATGAAGTAAATATTCAATTGAACGAGGTCCTAAACTCAATTGGAGTCTGTTTGGTCTTCGATTTGAACAACTTGCTGAAGGATTGAGGATGCTCGAATCCGAGTTCGTAGGCAATCTGACTCACCGTTAAGTTTGTTGTGGAGAGTTTAACCTTGGCTTTTTCTATCAGCTTGTTGTGAATGTGTTGCTGAGTTGTCTGCCCGGTGAGGTTTTTCAGCATACTACTCAGGTAATCCGAACTCAGGTTCAGGTCTTCGGCGATATCATGTACAGAAGGAATACTGGCTTCCACAGTTTTACTTTCTTTAAAATAGGTTTCCAATAGTTCTTCCAACTGGTCAAGGATCTGATGATTGGATACTTTACGAGTAAGGAATTGCCTTTTGTAGAAGCGTTCGGAATAATTCAGTAATAATTCCAACTGACTCACAATTATTTGCTGACTGAATTGATCCAGGTTTGCCTGGTATTCGGATTTGATATTCTGAAGTATACCGTCGATAATCCCTTCTTCTTTTTCTGAAAGGAACAAGGCCTCACGCGTGGAATAATTGAAGAAAGGATATTTCCTAATGTTCCTGGCCAGTGAAGTTCCGAAGAAAAAATCCGGGTGAATGGCAAGTATCCAGCCAGAAGGTTTATGTGTGGTAAGATCTGCTTCGATAAGCTGTACGGAAATCACCTGCTCAGGAGAGAAGAATGTCATCAGTCCTTCGTCGAAATCATAGGATTGCTGTCCGTACCTGTATTTACCCACAACATTTCGTTTTAAGGAAATCGTATAGAACTCCTGTATCCACCGCAGTTCATTTGCATGGGCCTGCGGTTGTATCTGTCCGTAATCGATCAAGCTGATCAGCGGATGTTCGGGCGCAGAGATGCGATTGAAGCGATGCAGGTCACTTACGGATCTTAGTCTGTGAATCTCACTTTCGGCCATATTGCAAGGTATTTAATTTTCTTCCTGTTTAATTTAATTATACCGAATATATTCGGTTCCGGTGAGGACGAACAGGCAGAACACAAGTTTCCACCTGTTCGTATTCACATGATTTCTACTGAACTTTCAGCTTAAGCATATCACCCATTCCGAAAGCGTTATACAAGCCTTCATGGATATGGGCGAGCTGTTCATTGTAGGGTTCGATATGTGTTCCCATCCCCATATTGTCGACCACGGTTCGCATCGGGCGTTGTCCGGCTGGGATGGCTATGAGATCGGCTATGGCATCAGCTACGTTTTGCGGGTTCTGCGCAGGATTGGCGGCTAATGCTCCTTCGA
>JAUIIU010000053.1 GCA_030431695.1 Bacteroidia bacterium
ATCTGTACTTACGGATATTCCTCCGTCGCTTCCGCAGTAGAGTTTGTTATCCAGCGGATTATAAACCAGGTCATGTATATCTGCATGAACGTATTGTGATGCTCCCGGTGAATACCAGTAGGCACTCAGGGAGTGGCTGGAACCACCATCCGTGGATCTCCATACATTCACTCCTCCCGTGATCGTATTGTTTGCATTACCCGGGTTTACGGCCATGGCAAGATCATACCAGGACTGATCCCCTGTACCACCACCATTGACATCACTTCCCAAAATGTTTGGCGTTGTGGACATAGTAGTAAAAGTGGCGCCCGAATCGGGAGATCGATACAGGCCTCGAAATGTCCCGCTTCCCGATGCTCCTCCTGGTCCGGCAAGGTAATAGACATAGTTTGCATTGGCCGGTGTTACAGCCAGGGCAACACGATTTTCACTTGATGGCAACCCGGTGCCCGTGGTCCCCCAGGACGAGCCCGTATCCGTAGATTTATAGAAAGTATTGGTGGTCACCGCATATGCAGTGGCAGGGTCTCCTGGTTTGAACTCCATATCCCTGAAGCTTCCCGACTGCACATTCGAAGATGTTACCCAGCCATCGGTGGTCTTATAGATCCCGGCATTGGTAATGGCGAACATGATACTACTGTTCGTAGGATGCATCAGAAGTTTATATCCCCTCACAAAATTCGTTACCCCCCAGCTTAAGCCAGTCGGGTTCCAGCTAACACCACCGTCTGTGGATTTCATGACGCCTATTGAGTAGGTATCGGCTCCGTCACCGTCGCCCGTTAGGATATAAACCGTGTTAGGGTTATTATGGTCGACAGCAATCCCTGAAACACCAATGCTCGCCAACTGGTCCGACATAGGGGACCAGGATGAACCTCCATCGGTTGTCTTCCAAACTCCACCGGCGGGTACTCCTATGTATATAATATTAGCATTCGTAGGGTGAAATGCGATCACATTCACGCGGCCCAGGCCTCCATTATATCCACTGTTTCCATTGGAATAGCTCATGGGCCCCATGGCCGTCCAGTTCCCCGGCATACTTTCCACAGGTGGGTTTTCCGAAGCAAGACTCGAGATAACGTCGTGGGTGAGTTTACTGAAATTCAGTATACGTCCATCCGAATTTACCTTCCGCTGCATGTCGTATTCCCAGCGCTTATATTGTTTATAACCGCTGCCCCGGCCTTTATCCCGGTCTTCGAAATAGTTATCGGCCAACTGCTGAATTTCCGATAAGGTTGTTGTTTCAGTAGGATTGTGAATGAGTTTCAGATAGTCCTGGGCGTGAAGTTGGGACAGACCAAGACTGATTAGAAACACTCCAAGGAGTGAAATTGATTTCATAACTTATTGATTTGGTGGCTACTATGGTAAATATATTATATTTATTCGGATTTGATCAAAATCAGGCAACGATTTATTTCATCACGGGGCCGGATTTGGCATTCGGTTGTGAATATTCTGAATCTCCTTAAACACTGAGGATGAAAGCGATACGTTAATACTATCGATATTCTCGGATAGTTGTTCCAGGTTTGTCGCGCCTATGATGTTCGAGGTCACAAAAGGTCGTTCGTTCACAAAAGCCAGCGCCATCTGAACAAGTGAAAGACCGTTTTCCCTGGCAATATTGGCATATAACTGTGTTGCTTTCAACGATTGCTCACTGCTGTATCGGTTGTAATTCGGAAATAGCGTTACCCTTGCCCCGGCAGGTTTTCGTCCCTCCAGGTATTTACCGGAAAGTACACCGAAGGCAAGCGGTGAATAGGCCAGGTACCCGATATTCTCCATCTGTAGCACTTCCGAAAGCGCTATATCATCCCGACGCTGTAGAAGGCTGTAGGCATTTTGAGTGGAAACCATCTTTAGTTTGCCCCTTCTGTGTTCTTCCATATACCGCATGATCCCAAACGGGGTTTCATTGCTGAGCCCGATATGACGGATCTTACCTGCCTTCACATAGGTTTCCAGACTGACTAAAATCTCTCCGATATTATCCTCCCACCGGTTGTTCGGTCTATGGTCGTAGTCGCGCTGCCCAAAGATGTTCACACTGCGTTCCGGCCAATGAAGTTGATAGAGATCAATATAATCGGTTTGAAGTCGCTTCAGACTTCGATGCAAAGCGTCATCCAGCGAGGTTTTACTGAAATTAAGGTGTTCACGGATATTTCTGAAGATCCCTCGGCCGGATCCCGTTATTTTGGTGGCCAGTACGATCTTGTCCCTTTTACCACTCTTCGAAAGCCAGTTGCCCACGTATTTTTCGGTAAGTCCCTGTTTGTTTATGTCGAAAGGCACGGGATACATTTCCGCAGTATCCACGAAATTCACCCCGCGATCCAACGCGAGATCCAGTTGGGCATGCGCCTCTTCCTCGGAATTCTGGTTGCCAAAGGTCATAGTCCCCAGGCAGATCCTGCTGATTTTTAAATCTGTGTTGGGTAGGTTGGTATATTTCATAGAAAGAGTTTCCTCTCATTTGCCCGGACAGGCAATGGTTAGATATCGTTTAACAGCCTGGTGATCTCATCGAGTTTAGGCGTAAGTATCACTTCGATTCTCCTATTCTTAGATCTGCCTTCCGACGAACTGTTACTGTCCACCGGGGCGTATTCTCCCTTTCCCGCTGCAGTAAGGTTTTCCTTCGGAATTCCGGAGTTCTGGGTAAGTATATTTACAATGGCCGTAGCACGTTTTGTGGAAAGATCCCAGTTGTTTTCGATATTACCATTTCCACCATAAGGTACGTTATCGGTATGGCCTTCGATGAGCACGGCGATCTCCTTATTCTCTGCGAGCACACTTCCCAGTTGAACCACAGCTTCCCGCCCCCTACTATTAACAGCCCAGCTGCCGCTTTCAAACAACAACTTATTCTCCATGGAAACATAAACCTTCCCATCGCGCTGTTCGATGGTCAAGCCATTCCCTTCGAAATTCACCAGGGCCGCAGAGATTGCATCTTTCAAAGCCCTCATCTTGGCGTCCTTTGCCGCAATGATCCCTTCCAGTTCATCCACTCGGGCCGAACGTGCGGCAAGTTTCTGCTGTACATCTTTCAATCGCGCCTCCTCCTCTGCCAGTCTTCGTTCCTTGGCCTCCAGTTCTTCGAGGAGTTTCCTATTCCTTTCAAGGTTTTCCGTAAGGGAACTGGAACTGTTCGCTTCCAGGGCATCGTAGGACGACTGCAGCCTGTCCAGGTTGTTCTGGATGGCTGCAAGATCCATCCTGAGCCTGCTGTTCTCGGCATTGAGCTTATCGATCTCCGCACGTAGGCGTGATTCCGAATACTCTGCATTTCCGCTTTTGCTGTCCAGTTGAGACATCAGGGATTCATTTTCGGCCTTGAGCCTATCGTATCGGTCCTGCAGGTCTTGGTACAGTTTTGAAGAAACGCAGGATGTAGTTAATGAGATCAGAAGTATTCCGAAGAAGATCTTTTTAAACATAGCATATGTGATTTTGGGCAATTATAATGACAATTCGACCATGTGTGGACAATGATCACTATGGTGTGCCTCGTTTAATATAACGGCACGTTTCATTTTTTCTTGCAGAGGCGCTGATACCATATTGTAATCGATACGCCAGCCCTTATTGTTGGCCCTTGAATTTGCGCGATAGCTCCACCAGGTGTAGTTGTGAGGTTCCTTGTTGAAATAGCGGAATGAATCTATAAACCCGCTATCTATGAACTTGCCCAGCCATTCCCGCTCCACGGGTAAGAACCCGGATACGTTCTTGTTACGGACAGGGTCGTGAATATCTATGGCCTCGTGACAGATGTTATAGTCGCCCCCGATCACAAGGTTGGGGATGTCCTTTTTCAGGACATCGATATAAGTTTGGAAATCGGCCATATAAGTGAGCTTGTGGTCCAGTCTTTCAATATTGGTTCCACTGGGCAGATAAAGGCTCATGACGGAAACACCTTCGTAATCCACGCGCAGGTTCCTGCCTTCAGCATCCATATAATCGATCCCTGTACCATAGGCCACATTGTTGGGTTCCTGCTTACAAAATATCGCCACACCACTGTAACCCTTTTTTTCGGCACTGTACCAGTAGTGGTATGGGTAGCCGGCTGCCTCGATCTCCGACACCTCCACCTGGTCCTCCATAGCCTTGGTTTCCTGAATACAGAACACATCCGGACTGGCAGTCTTTAACCATTCCATCAGGCCTTTTCGCATGGCCGCCCGAATACCGTTCACATTGTAGGAAATAATCTTCATAATTAGCTGCTGTTTGTTTAGCAGCACTAAAGTAAATAACATCGTATTTTTACCACAACTTCTCCGGGAAAGGTTTTCAAAAAAGAATCAACAAAATAAAAACCCTTCACCCTAGTTGTATAGATGATGAAGCATTTTCTGTATGTTCTGCTGTTCTTCTCACCTTTTCTGGGGTGGGCACAGGAAGTGACTTCGAACTTCCGGACAAAAAAACTGGCCGTTGCCGACAGCATCGTGGTTGACACTATTGCCATCAACCCAACCCGTTTTGAATTACTTCGGAAAGACGGCAGCAAAATAGACTCCACCGCCTATCGCATGGATTTCAATAAGGGCATCCTTATACTGAATGTCCCCCTTCGCGAACAGGAAGACTCCATCACGATAAATTACCTTCGATACCCTGAATACCTCACCCGAGACTATTACGTATTCGATCCGAAGACCATCGTTCAGCAAAGTGGCTCGATAGAGAAATTGTACTCTCTTCAGCAGGAAGGTACCAAACGAAGTTTTACACCCTTTGAAGGCCTGAACACCGTGGGAAGTATTTCCAGGGGAGTAACTGTGGGGAGTAACCAAAATGCGGTTGTAAACAGCGAACTTGACCTTCAGATCACCGGTAGGTTGAGTGACAAGGTCTCGATCAGGGCTTCCATCCAGGACGCAAATATTCCTACCCAGGATGGCGGTTATTCCCAGAGCCTGGACGAATTCGACCAGATTTTCATCGAACTGTTCAGCGATAACTGGAGCATCCGGGCCGGTGACGTGGATCTACAGAACACAGACAGCTACTTCGGGAGGTTCACGAAGAAGGTACAAGGAATCTCCCTGGCGGGTAAATTGAATCACGAAAACGGCGCAACCTCCAGTGCCTATGCCTCAGGAGCTTTGGTTCGAGGGGTTTTCCAGCGCAGTGAATTCACCGGGCAGGAAGGCAACCAGGGGCCTTACAAACTGGTGGGACCTAATGGCGAGCTTTTTATACTGATCGTCTCCGGGAGCGAGAGGGTTTATGTTAATGGTTTACTTCTGAAAAGAGGTGAAAATGCCGACTATGTGATCGATTACAACGCTGGTGAGCTCCGTTTTAACCCTACTTTCCCTCTCACGGCGAATATGAGGATCATAGTGGAATACCAGTTCACAGACCGCAACTATTCAAGGTTCATCGGGTTCGGGGGTGGAAACTACAGTTCGGATACTTTCGACATCGGTTTTTACGCCTATACCGAAAACGACGCGAAGAACCAGCCTCTTCAGCAAAACCTTTCCGAAGAACAAGTGGCTATCCTGCAGGCTGCCGGTGACGACAGGTCTTCCATGACGGCTCCTTCGGCTGTGCCGGACACCTATTCAGAAAATAAAATTCTATACCGCAAAGAAATGATGGACGGCATCGAGATCTTCGTATTCTCGAACAACCCGGAGGATGAATTATTCAACGTACGTTTCAGCCTTGTTGGCGCCAATATGGGGAACTATATCCTTAGCGATCAAAGTGCCATCAATCGAATATTCGAATATGTATCTCCTGTCAATGGGGTCCCCCAGGGTAGTTACGAACCTATCATTCAGCTGACGGCCCCCGTAAAATTGCAAATTGCCGGTGTTAATGGAAGCTATCATCCTTCGGAAAAAACTAAGGTCGACTTCGAAATAGCCGGCAGCAGGAAGGATCTTAACCTGTTCTCAAACTTCGACGATGGTGATAACGATGGCTTTGCCATCAGGTTGGCCGGGAAGCAAAATGTCTTCACCACAACCGATTCGCTTGAAGTGAATGGATTCGCCTCCCTGGATTACGTGAATCGCGATTTCAGGACAATCGAAAGGCTTTACAATATCGAATTCGCCAGGGACTGGAACCTGATCGAACCCACAGGCGATCAGCGATTCGCCATTGCGGGCGTTGAGCTCAGTAAACCAAAGCTAGGAAGAGGTAGCTACGAATACCAGAACCTGGATTTCTCGGAGAATTTCAAAGGGAACAGACATGTTGTGAATGCGAGTTTCGCGCCGGGAAAATTCAGGGTAATCAATTCCAGCAGTTACCTGGATAGTAAAAGCGACTCCCTGGATTCCAGGTTTGCCCGTTCTTATACGAATTCAACCTATTCTCTAGGAAAGGCATGGGTAGGTGGCAAATTCAGCCTGGAAGACAACCAGGTCTCCACCGTTGCCAACGACAGCCTGACCGCCGTGAGTCAGAGGCTTCATTCCTACGAGGCCTATTTTGGCCTCGGAGATAGTACAAAGGTTTTTGCTGAAATCGGTTATCGCCGACAAATGAACGACAGCGTTCGCAACACCAGGTTGATGAGGGTGAACAGTTCGAATACCTATTTCCTGAAATCACGGCCAATCAACACTCCTACTTCTCAACTTATGATATTTGCCAACTATCGCGACCTGAAGGATGAGGAGGGAGGAGACGACGATGAGCGCACCCTCAATTCCAGACTGGTGTACAACCAGCAATTCCTCAAAGGTGGGATACGTTCCAACACCGTGCTCGAATCTAACAGCGGGGTCATCCCCCAACAGGAATTCACCTATTTGAAAGTCGAACCCGGCCAGGGTATCTATACCTGGATCGACTACAATAACAACGGCATTCAGGAACTGGACGAGTTTGAAGTAGCGCAATTCCAGGACCAGGCAGAGTACATCCGGGTGTTGTTGCCCAACCAGGTATTCGTGAAGATCAGGGAGAATCGTTTTAGTCAGCTGCTAACCCTGAACCCCCAATCCTGGGCCACTTCCGAAGGAATAAAAAAATTCCTGTCGCGATTTCACAATCAGACCTCCTACCTGATAAGCAGGAAGACCCGGAGAACCAACGACGACTTTGAGATCAATCCTTTCAAGGACGGTGGCGATGATGAACTGGGGCTCACCCTGAATTTCAGGAATGTTCTGTTCTTCAACCGAAGCAAGCAGCACTTTACAACCAGTTACACCTACCTGGCAACAAAAGGCAATAACCTTCTGTCTGTAGGGCTTCAGCAAAACGACCTGGAAAGTCATCAGTTCAATTTCAATCACAAGGTATGGGCCAGCTGGCTGATCACTCTGAAGGGTTCCTTCGGAAGTAATTCGAGCAAGTCGGAGAATTTCCCAACCCGAAACTTCGAACTCGATAATTACGAACTTAATCCGAAGTTGTCGTACCTGCTCAACAAACAAACCCGCTTTGATGTGTTCTATGAATTCGGGAATGAAAAGAACCAACTGGGTGCTATGGAGGAGCTGGATCGGCAAAAGACCGGGGTTTCGTTTGCGTACACAAATGCTCAGAAGATTTCCATCACCAGCGAGTTCAACTATATCAAGAACGATTTCAGCGGAAGCGCCTTTTCCCCGGTGGCTTACCAGATGCTGGAAGGCCTTCAGCCCGGTTCCAACTTTACCTGGAGTCTATTGTTTCAGAAAAAGATCACCAAATACCTGGATGCGAATCTTTCGTACTTCGGAAGAAAAAGTGAAAACTCGAATACCATACACACCGGAAGTATCCAATTACGTGCTTATTTCTGATAAAAAAAGCCCTCCGAAGAGGGCCTTGATGATTTCGGTTGGTGAACCGTTAATTTACGATGAACTTAGCCGATTTGTAACTTCTCGAGGCATCGTCTCCGAATTTCACCATGTAGATCCCTGAAGTTGCGTGAGACATATCCAGGTTATAAACATAGCGATCACCTGCTTTTTCGAGGTTGTTAAAGGCTACGATCTGACCCAGGACGTTATAGATCGCCACTGAAGCCACATCGTCGAAACTGGTGATCAGGGAGATCTCGAACTGGTTGTTCGGCTTGGTAACGACGATCAGGTTTGCATCGGCCAGGTCACGATCCTGGATGCTAAGATCCCCGATCTGAGCTGTGTAATCCTCGGTCTCACCGAATTGCGTAGTCGCACAAGCATCAGCAGGAACCGGTGCATCCCAGTTCGACTTGAATCTCATCCTGTGTTCTCCAAGTGTAGCTCCGGCAGGAACTACCAGGTCGAAAGTTTCCGTATAAGTACCAGCCGCTTGTCCGTTTGCGATCTCGTGGTTATCCACCACAAGTTCATTTGCGGTGAAGTTTCCGTCGTCGTTAAAATCGATCCATGCAGAAACGAACTGGTCGCCGTAACCGGTTGTAACCGTTAGATCATAAGTAGTATCCGGCAACAAGTTTGCAACAAGGTTGGTGAAATCACCATAACCTTCACATCCCGAAGTATTATTGATCTGCTCAATGGAGATCAGTTGGAATCCGTCCCCAAAGGAGCAGTCGGCCGAAGGCTGACAGTACAACACCCCATTGGTCACTGTTTTGGTAGCTGTATCATTACCAGTGTTAGAATCGCCCGGAAGATTGGTCTTCGCTTCGATAACATAAGGTCCGGGTGCAGACAGATCCGCGGTTTGAGTAAAAGTGTACTGTTCCGAAGTTCCGGCACTGATAGTCCCACTGTAATTCTCTACCACAGGGGTACCACCATCTATCGTATACTGAACCTCGGGATTCATAATATCATTGCTCCCAAAGTTTCGTATGGTCACCACAATGTCTTCGGTTGCAGTTAAAATACCATCAACCGGTTGATCGATACTGATCATACCAATATCGTTAGGCTGAGGAGGTGTTAGACTGAATACCCCAACCACGTCACGTCGGTTAGTGTTGAAGTATTCCGCGATATGCCAGAAGGTGAGGTCATCGGATGGATCGATCGTCAAATGAACGTAATCCGCCAAGCGGTTTCCCGGGTTATTCGCTGTACTTTGTGCGATAAGTTCTTCAACAACGGTCATCTGTCCGAGAGCATCACCATCGAATCTCCCCGTGTAATAAATAGCGATACTTTCCGAAGTACTAACGGTAGTATAACCCATTCCGATATCCCCGGCAGCATTGATCGCCATACTTCCTGAAAAGGCGTGTTTACCTCCGAAAGGAGAGGTATAGGTTCCTTCCTGGAAGATGGTCCACGGTTGCCCGTCGGAAGTTTGTCTCAGTTCATACCAGCGAATACCGGCCAGCTCACCTGCTCCGGCATCCGTATCAACCACGAAGTTGAATACTGCGGAGTTGTGAGTTCCAAATCTCCTGTACTGTGCCTGGTTCATGATAGTAGCCTGCAATGCATCCTGGTCCGGGCCACTGGGTTGGGACAGGTTGGAGAAACTTCCACCGTCGAAAACGGAAATGAAGTTAGCGGTATTAATCTCGACAGGTGCTGAGATAGTTGAATTTCCCGGGGTTACCCAGTCCACATCTACCGACCATATCTTAAGGTGGTCGTTCGCCACTCCTCCCCAGGCATCATCCTGAAGGTAAACTATTGGTGCAGCCGTTCCAACCGGAGGCAATGATCCGGTTCCTACGTTGAAGGCCTGTGGGCTGTAGAATCCACTTGTTGCACATCCCGGTAATGGGAATCCCTGGAATCCTGCCGGATTTCCCTGGATGATCTCATCCCTTTCGATAACGAACACGGAGTTCGCCGCGGCCGGATTTCCCTGGTTGATGTTCGCCGTTACGTAGTAACCATCGCTCCAGATCGAGAATTTCGTATAGTCGGGGAACTGCCCGGTTGTAAAACCGGTATCGTAAACGTACCATCCACTGTTCACAGGGTCCGGTCCCTGGGAGATGGCAAAGTTGAAGCCGTTCGGGCTGCTGTCGAATTCAGTAATGATAAATCGATCCGCATGTGGATCGTAAAGCATGATCGGGTCTCCGATGGCATTGCCAGGGAAGATCGTTGCCAGGGAAGCTTCCGGGGTCAACGGATTCCCGTTCTTATCGAAAATCCTGAAACCGAAGTTCCAGCCGGCAAGATAGTGGTTAGGCCCGGCCGCACCGGTGGGGTCGGTAACACCTGCCTGTGGCGTGGTGTCGGCATCGAACACTAGCACCGGTGGTGCCACCCTGTTGAAAGGTGGTTCCGATTGCATTGCTGCATCTCTACCGACTTGTGGTAAACCTTTTCCAGGTACCACAAAGTTCCCGGCACTGCGCTTTGGAGGTGCTTCGGCTGGTGCCGCAAAATCTTCGATACCAATAAAAGTACCATTCTTGATCTGATCCGCGATACTTGGAACAAGGATCGGGGCGTTTAATGTCCCGTGTGTAGATGGCCCTGTTTTTTCCTGTGCGATCAATCCCGCACTGCAGAAAAGAACAAGAGATAGGGCATACGTAATAAATCTCATTTTGATAGTATTTAGTTAAATTTGTCTAAGAGGTCTAAAATTACCACCATTAATTGAATTATCCACACGCATTCTAAATAAGTATTTCAGGTTTATTTAGTTGTATTTCAGTGTTTTATAAAAAATAAACCCCTATTGAACAGGTAGGATATCTGTTGATTATCAACTAAGTATAAAAAAAAGAGCCTCGTATATGAGGCTCTTTTTTATGAGATATTCGATTGAATTTATCTTACGACTACTTTCGCAGTTCGATATGAATTTGAAGATGCATTCCCGATCTGGATGAAATACACCCCAGCGGTTGCATAAGACAGATCCAATTGATATACATATCGGTCTCCGTTCTTATCCAGAGTAGTGGTTAGCATATTCTGGCCAAGCTGGTTAAAGACCCCGATAGTAGCTTCTTCATCAAAAGCAGTGATCAGCGTGATCTCGAACTGATTGTTCGGTTGTGTTACAACGATCAACTCAGACTCGACTATATTCTGATCCTGGATACCAAGTAAGGTGTTGGTCACGGTCTTGGTAGCCGTATCATTGCTTGTGTTAGAATCTGCAGGTAAATTCGTTTTGGCTTCAAAATTATACGCTCCCGCTGCAGAAAGATCCGCAGTTTGCGCAAATGTAAATTGCTCTGTTGTCCCTGCAGAGATAGTTCCGCTATAGTTTTCAACCACAGGAGTTCCGCCATTGATAGTATACTGAACCTCAGGATTTACGATATCGTTGCTACCGTAGTTCCTGATAGTTACAACTACATCCTCCGTTGCGGTCAAATTGGTACCATCGTTCGGCTCATCTATAGACACCATTCCGATATCATTCGGTTGAGGTGGGGTAAGCTGGAATGCACCAACCACTCCCCTTCTTGGTCCGTTAATTATTTCATTAATAAACCAGAACTCACTGTCATTCGAAGGATCGATATCTATTTTGTTATAGTCGCAATAACGCTGGTTAGGAACATTCGCTGTTGACACACCAATTTCTTCCTCGATCACTGTCATGGTTCCAAGAGGATCGCCATCGAAACGTCCGGTATAATATGATCCTACGCGGAAGTCTGTTGGATTTGGAGTCGTTGGGCCTGCCATAGCAGAATATCCAAGAGCAATATTTCCGCTGGCATCCATGATCAGACTTCCCATCCATGCATGCTTTCCATCCGGAGATGTGTAGGTCCCTTCCTGGAAGATGGTCCACGGTTGGCCGTCGGAAGTTTGTCTTAGCTCATACCAGCGAACTCCGGCCAGCTCACCACCTCCGCCGTCTGTATCCACTACAAAGCTGAACAAGGCAGAGTTGTGCCCACCAAATTTCTTGAATTGGGCCTGGTTGTATACTGTATTCTGTACCGCATCGATAGGTGATCCACCACCGGGCTGGGACAGGTTACTGAAACTACCGCCATCGAAAACACTGATGAACGGAGTTGTGGGAAGTTGGGTAGCCGCTGAGATAGTAGAATTACCTATGGTATTCCAATCCATATCGATCGTCCAGTACTTAATGTGATCGGTCGCAATACCACCGAATGCGTCATCTTGCAGGAATACAACCGTAGCTGATCCCGCTGCAGGCATATTTCCATCTGTAACCGACAAAAACTGTGGGCTGAAGAATGGGCTGGTTCCCAGGATTCCGGGTAAGTTGAAAGATGCGATTTGCGCAGCCGGATTTCCAGCAAGCATCTCATCTCTTTCCAGAGCAAATACTTTTTGCGATCCCTGAGAGTTCTGAGTCATATAGTACCCATCACTCCAGATCGATAATTTCTGGTAGTCGTTGAAACTCTGAGAATACACAAACCATCCGGCAGTCATTGGATTTGGCCCGTCCGAAACAGCGATGGTCGCACCACCGGCAGACAGACGCAGGAATGTCAGAACCCAACGGTCCGCGGCATCGTCATAAGATACGGTAAGGTCACAACACCCTCCATTGGGAAATATTGAATTTGGGCTTGTTGGACCTTGAATAACCCCTCCATTCTTATCGTAAATAGCAAAAGCCGTATTCCAGGTAACAAAAACATGGTTAGGACCTACAGCCATAGATGGATCTGAAGGACTCGCATTCGAAGAAAAAGCATTGAAAACCAGGAATGGCGGCATAACTTCGATCGTTTGAGATGCAGGATCCGGATTTGCCGCAAGGTAATCGTCAAAGGTCTGAGGATCCGGCCCGATAACACCGGGAGCGTCTATAGATCGCTTATCCTTAGCTTCCCGTGGAGTATCATCGGGTGGTATAAGAGAATTTTGTCTTGAGGCCAAAGATGGAACATAGATCATAGAATCGAAAGTTCCAACCTCAGCAGGCCCCTGTGGTTCATTAGGTACAATCTGATTGACCTGTGCGTTCACGGACATTGAAAGCACAACGAAGGCAATCAGTGTGAAGTAGGTTTTTAACTTCATTTTTATAGTTTTTTAGTTAAATTGGTATAAAGTGCCTAAAATTACTATCAATATCTGAGAAATCCATAGGAGAAGAGAAGAAATCGACCAAATAATCAGCTTAAATCAGAGCATTTTAAGTTCTCTGAAGGCCTTGGATTTGTGAAAAAGCGATCTCGAACCCTATGTTTTCTATTAAAACCTTGTTAAATTCCAACCAAAGGCACGTAATTTGTACTTTCAACAATACGAACACTAAAATCCATTACAATGAAACTATTAAGACTACTATTCTTACTTACAGCGCTGATTTCGCTTTCCTGTAACTCCAGTTCGAAGGCTACCAACGGCGATGGCCCGGATGAAGAACAAATTGAAATGATGGCGAAAAAGATGAAAGAAGCCGGTTTTATGAGCGGCACGGTGGTCTATTCGGACGTTGAAGGAGATTGCGCCTACACTATTGACGTTGACAGCGAAGATTTTAAGTACTTACTGGATCCTATCAATCTCGACGAAAAATACCAAAAGGACGGGGCAAAGATATGGTTGAAATTCGGTGGTCTACGCATGCCCAACAGGTGTGAAAAAGCAAACCCCGTTAGCATCATAGAGATACAGGAACGGATGTAAAATTCCTGTTTTAATCGAGCATATTTGAAGAGTGGTTGCCTGCTATGACAACCACTCTTTGTATGATATACTATTTTTGAGCTTCATGGCAATCTCCGAGATCGGGATCCTGGTTTGCTCCATGGTGTCCCTGTTCCTTAGGGTTACAGTTCTATCTTCCTTAGTTTGATGATCCACGGTAATACAGAACGGCGTTCCAGCAGCATCCTGCCTTCGGTACCTTCTTCCAACTGCGTCCTTCTCATCATAGATGACATTCATATCCCACTTGAGCTCGTCGATGATCTCGTGTGCGATCTCCGGCAATCCATCTTTTTTCACAAGAGGCAGCACGGCCGCCTTAACAGGGGCGAGGATAGCAGGCAACCTCAAAACGGTGCGCGTGCTCCCGTCTTCCAATGTTTCTTCCTGAAGTGATTTACTTAGTACGGCCAGGAACATACGGTCAAGACCTATTGAGGTTTCAACTACATAGGGCACATAGCTTTCATTCAGCTCGGGATCGAAGAACTGAAGCTTCTTCCCTGAAAACTCCTCATGCGCTTTTAGATCGAAATCGGTTCTGGAATGGATCCCTTCCAGTTCTTTAAACCCAAATGGGAAATTAAACTCTATATCCGTTGCGGCATTAGCATAATGCGCGGGTTTTTCATGATCGTGCCAGCGGTAGTTCTCTTCTCCCAACCCAAGCGAATGATGCCATTTCAGGCGCGTTTCTTTCCAGTATTCATACCATTTCATCTCTTCACCTGGCCTGCAGAAGAATTGCATCTCCATCTGCTCGAACTCCCGCATCCTGAAAATGAATTGTCGGGCAACTATCTCGTTCCTGAATGCCTTCCCGGTTTGAGCAATTCCGAAGGGAATCTTCATCCTGCCGGTCTTCTGAACGTTCAGGAAATTAACAAATATCCCCTGGGCAGTCTCCGGCCTGAGGTAAAGGTCCGTGGCACTTTCGGCGGAGGCTCCTAATTTCGTTCCAAACATCAGGTTGAACTGTCGCACTTCCGTCCAGTTCTTACTCCCTGAAAGTGGGTCCGCAATACCAAGTTCCTCGATCAACGCTTTCACACCTGCCAGGTCTTCATTTTCCAGAAGACGAGCCATCCTATCCAGGATCTCTTGCTTCTGCTCGCGATATTTCAATACCCTTGGGTTGGTAGACACAAACTGATCTTCATCAAATGCATCCCCGAATCGCTTTCGGGCTTTGTCTATTTCCTTTCTGGCTTTATTCTCCAGTTTTTCAGCATGATCTTCGATCAGCACATCCGCCCGGTAACGCTTTTTACTGTCCTTATTGTCGATCAGTGGATCGTTAAAGGCATCTACGTGACCCGAGGCTTTCCAGGTAGTCGGGTGCATCAGGATAGCCGCATCGATTCCCACAATATTCTGGTGCATATACACCATACTTCGCCACCAGTACTCCCGGATATTATTTTTTAGTTCCACTCCCTGCTGTCCGTAATCGTAAACAGCGCTCAATCCGTCATAGATCTCACTGGAACCAAATATGTACCCATACTCCTTGGCATGGGACACGACTTTCTTGAACTGATCTTCGATATTTGCCATAGCGCAAAAATAAAAAAACCGCTACGATAACATCGCAGCGGCCTGATTTTTTTAAGTGGTGAAATTATTTCAGCTCCATGGTCGTGGTAGCGACCTGCTTGGCTCCGTCGAAAACATTGATAATATAACGTCCTTCGATCAGGTCTGCTTCGGTAGCATCCACCAGCACACACACATCGAGTTCTTCGTTCTCGTAGAACACCTTGGTCACTTCACTGAAGTTCAGTGTGCCTTCTTCAAACTCCATTGTGGCTTTCTTACCCAACAGGTTGTTCTTTGGGTTAATCACCTGAACATACAGCAACCTGTCGCCCTTTTGGGCAATTTCGTTTGGTGTGAGGGTAAAACAAGCTCTTACTTTGTCGGCGCGACTGGAACGTCGTGTATCCACGATCTTACCACTGCTTCGGATAATAACAGCTTCTCCTCTCAGGTCGACAGCGTTCACAACAGATCCTTTTTTGATGGTCTCGGCCATGGCGAGGTTCTGCTCACTTACAGAGTCTACAACTCGTATGGTTTCTGTTAGAACTGTATTTGTACTATCTCTTTCGGATACAAGTTGTTTGTTAGCTGCTATAAGACTATCGGCCTTCCTGAACAGAACTACACGCTCCTGCTTGAGTCGTCCGATTTCAACCTTATAACGCTCGATAAGCGCTACGTTAGCCTCGGCGTCCTTTACCGAGTCCAGCAGGATCTCGATTCGTTCCCTTGCGGCTAAGAGGTCTTTGTCCTTTAATTCGTTGTCCTGGATCACCTCGTCATAATTGGCGATCAGGTCTTCAAGCTCACTTTCTATATCGGCTTTTTGCTCTTCAAGATTACTTACTGTACTTTTACTATCCTTGTAAAGAGTTACAGTGTAAACAGCAAGAGCAATAAGAAGCAGGGAAAGGATCCCGATGAGGATCTTGAACTTAGTGCTGTTGTTTTCAGTAGTTGTCATAAAGTTAGATTTAGTTTAGGTTTGATAGGGCAAATGTACTGCTGTGGTTCAGTTAGTTACGTTTACAAAATGGTAAATTTAATTAAAATATGTTAAATCTTTTATTTCCGAGAATTTGCAATGGTTGCGACCAGGTATTACAAAGTGCTGAAAATGTGCTTTGTACGGATTGCCGGCATGAATTACCCCTGGCTCGACATCACGCCACCGGAAATGAGCAGATGAAAAATGTGTTCTATGGCCGCGTTCCGGTCGAAAATGCCACTGCACTCATGTATTTTGAAAAGAAAGGTATCGTTCAGCGATTGCTTCACAACCTGAAATATCGAGGTAGGAAAGAGATCGGCTTGTTCTTCGGCAACTGGCTGGGTTCGGAACTGGCAGACCAGAATGCATTCGGTGATATTGACCTGGTGATCCCGGTTCCTTTACACAGGAGGAAAAGACGTGTTCGGGGCTACAACCAGGTGAGCGATTTTGCCCGCCAGCTGGCCCATTCCCTACAGGCCGACTTCAGGGAGGATCTCTTGCTGAAAACGAACAGCACAGGCTCGCAGGTATTTCAGCAACGATTCAAAAGATTCCGGTCGGAACAGGTATTCAGCCTGAACAACAATGAAGCTATCCGGAATAAGCATATCCTGCTGGTTGATGATATTATTACTACCGGCGCCACCCTGGAGAGTTGTGCAAATGTTCTGCTTAAAAATTCGGATGTCCGACTTAGCTTCGCGACCATGGCCATGGCATAAAAACTTTAGCTATTTTTGTTGCATGAATCAGCGCCTACTATTTATTCCCCTGCTGTTCGTTGGGATACTCCTGATGAACAGTTGCGCTAAAAAAGGCAGGCCCGGTGGCGGTCCGCTGGATACCATCCCTCCCGTGATCGTGCGCAGTGTCCCAGAGAACTTCACGACCAACTTCACCGAAACAGAGATAAGGATTTATTTCGACGAATACATCAAACTGAAAGATCTGAGGGAAAACCTGATCATCTCTCCTCCTATGAAATACGAGCCCGTGATCACACCGATCAGCACGTCAAAAATGCTTCGCATCAGGATACAGGATACGCTTGCCAAGAACACTACCTATTCTTTTAACTTCGGAAAAAGTATTGTAGACAATAACGAGGAGAACGAATTCGAGTATTTCAAATACGTCTTTTCCACGGGCAGCTATATCGATAGCCTGAAGGTAAAGGGAAATGTACGTGATGCCGAATTACCAAATGCCGAATCACCGGTAACGGTAATGCTCTACGAGGTAAACGAAACTTTCAGCGATTCTACCATATTCAGTGAAAAGCCCATGTATATCGCTGCCACGCGTGATAGCACGAACAACTTCGAGATCACAAATGTTAAAGAAGGCAGGTATTTGTTGATCGCGCTGAAAGAAAAGACCAGCGACTACACCTTTCAGCCAAAAACCGACAAGATCGGTTACTCAAAAGAGTATATTTCCCTTCCCACGGACAGCTCTTATACCCTTACGATTTTCAAGGAAATTCCTGAATTCAAGTTTACAAGGCCTGCCCATTTGAGCAAGTACCACATGGTCTTCGGATATGAAGGGGACAGTAAAGGAGCCACGATAGAACCGCTTTCCCGTGTTCCCGATGGTTTTACTTCGAAGATGATCCGCGATACCGAAAAAGACAGTATTCACTATTGGTTCAAGCCCGAGATCGAGATGGATACAGTACCTATGGTATTCAGAGGTAGTAAGGGAATGTATTCGGACAGCCTGGAAGTGCGCGTTAAAAACCTATATGCCGACTCACTTAAAGCGGTAGCCTATAAAACCGGTACGCTGATACCTCGTGACACTTTCAGCATAAAAACTTCAACTCCGCTTGTAAAGATCGACAATGATTTGATCAGCGTTCAGGACAGGGATTCGACGCTGGTAGGTTTCACCTCTTTTATTCATCCGGAATACAACCTGGCCCAACTCATTTTCAAGACTTCGGAAGACCAGCGGTACCGTGTGGAAATGCTTCCCGGGGCCCTTACCGATTTCTACGAGAACGTAAATGACACCCTTTCCTTCAGGGCGAATACGAAGCAACTTTCAGACTATGGGACGATTTCACTTCAACTTCAGAATGTGGAAAGATATCCTGTCATTGTTCAGTTGATCAATGAAAAATTCAAAGTGGTTAATGACCACTACTTAGTAAAGGACGAGGCCATCAATTTTGATTATATTGATCCGGGAAACTATTTCATCCGGGTAATTTTCGACGACAATTCCAATAAAATCTGGGATACGGGGAATTTTCTTCAGAAGGTTCAACCTGAACAGATCATTTACTACCCAAATAGGATCGAAGTACTAGCCAACTGGAGCCTGAACGAGACCTTTATATTAGATTGAATGCATCCCGATCGTTAAGGAATTGCAAGTGTCTTCGTGTATCGCTGATGTGTTCCTTCGAGAGTGTAACGGTTTCTAAAAACTCCTTTTCATAATCCGCCCTGCTTATCTGGTCGCCAAGCACATTGTACACGGCGCTGTGTCCCACATAGTTGTGATCATTACCATCCAACCCTACACGATTGACACCTACACAATAGCTCATGTTCTCGATCGCCCTCGCACGCAACAAAGCATCCCAGGCGGCAACTCGTTTTTCCGGCCAGTTCGCAACATAGACCAGAAGGTCGTAGTCTTCGGTATTTCTTGCCCATACCGGGAATCGGAGATCGTAACAGATCAGCGGGCATATCTTCCATCCGTGAAAATCAACGATTAGTCTTTTCTGCCCGGCCGTGTAGGTCCGGTGTTCCCCTGCCAGGGTGAAAGTGTGTTTCTTATCGTACCAGTCGTAGCTACCATCAGGAAAAACAAAATACAAGCGGTTGTAGAAGTTTCGGTTTTCCTTTACGATAATACTTCCGGTGATCGCGGCGCTGGTGGCCTGTGCCATTTCCCGCATCCAGTCCAGGGTGACTCCTTCCTGTTCTTCGGCCAGTTGTGAGGCATTCATGCTAAATCCGGTAGTGAACATTTCGGGCAGGACAACCAGGTCGGTAGCAGATTCTATGGACTGAATGGCCCGTCCCAGGTTGGCTCGGTTCGCTTCCGGGTTTTCCCAATGAAGGTCCGGCTGCAGAATGCTTATGGACAACTCGTTCTTCATTGCAAGTCTTTTGCTTCCAGAATTGAAATAACATTGTGCATTCCCTGCATCTTCGCATGGTCCAGTGCCGTATGACCTTTGTCGTCCTTTATGCGTGGATCCGCATCGTGATCCAACAGAAGTTCAACTATGTTAGACTTACCAAAAGTAGCAGCAAAAATAAGGGCTGTCGACCCGTTGGAGTTTTTAATATTGACATCGGCACCATGTGCTATTAATGTACTTGCGATCTCTTCAAAACCCTTAAAACATACTCCCATAAGAGCCGTATTCCCGGAGGCATCGGGGGCATTTATATCCTGCTCGAATTCGAGCAATGCATTGACAACCTCATGACTTCCGAAATAGGTCGCCAAAAGCAAGGGTGTTGATCCTCTTTGATCCTTATCGGAAACCAACGAAGGGTTATCATTCAAAATGTTCTTCACGCCAGTAGCATCCTGGTTACGGATCGCATTGAAAAGAGCTTCACTCATAGTTTGATTTCTTCTGAAGTAAAAATACCACTCCCCACCATAACACCCAAAATTTTAATAAAGCCTTGACAAGTCACTTTGTCTTACAACCTGTTGATGATCTCCGCCGCCGCGATGAGGGTTTCATCGGTTTTGGCAAAACACACGCGGATCTGCCTGAAATCTTCTCCGCTCCTGTTAAACACAGAGGTAGGTATTGATGCAAGACCCTTTTCACGGGTCAGCCAGCGTGTAAACACAATATCTCCGTCGTTTGATATTTTTGAATAATCAAGTAACTGGAAATAGGTTCCAACCGATGGTTTAAAGATGAAGCGGGACCCGGAGATCAGTTCGAGGAACAGGTCTCTTTTCTCCTGGTAAAAATCTCCCAGTCGCATATAGGTTTCTGGGTTCGAAATGTACTGGGCCAGGGCTCTCTGTATCGGGTGATTCACACTGAATACATTGTATTGATGGACTTTTCTGAATTCAGTCATGAGAACCGAAGGCGCAACACAGTACCCAAGCTTCCAGCCGGTATTGTGAAAGGTTTTACCGAAGGAGGCCGTGATAAAAGTACGTGAGGCGAGTTCGGGAAACCGAGCCGCGCTCTGATGTGGCAATCCGTCGAAAATGATATGCTCGTACACCTCATCGCTAATAACGTAAAGACTGTTTTCTGTTACAATGCGTTCGAGGGATTCCATATCGGACGCACTCAAAACAGTACCCGTGGGGTTGTGAGGCGAATTGATGATGATAAGTTTGGTCTTTGTAGTGACCAGATCAGCCACCAGGTTCCAGTCCGGTTTGAAGTCGGGGGAACGCAGTTGAATAGCCACCGGAACACCCCCGAATAGTTCTATGGCCGGCTCATAACAATCGTATGCGGGTGAAAAAACGATAACCTCATCACCTTTAT
>JAUIIU010000054.1 GCA_030431695.1 Bacteroidia bacterium
GGCCATTTTGGCCATTGCTGCCATTCGTGAGAAAATCAGATATTCCAATGTGCCCGCTCCATTGCGTGGTTTGGGAATCACTTTCATCATCACTGGATTGATGGGTATCGGTTTCCAAAGTTTTGGAGGTATGTTGACCGGTGACAATGAGCCACCTGAGGATGCCAACACAACCACTGTGAAGACCGAAAAGGTTGAGAAGGAAAAGGAAATAAAGAAGGAGGTTGAGGTGCTCGGAGGTAAATTCGACAAGAACAACTACGAATCAAAGCGGATCTGGGCAACGGCCGAAGATGGAACAAAGATCCCGATCTCAATGGTCTATCGCAAGGGTATGGAACAGGATGGTTCTAATCCGCTGCTACTGTACGGCTACGGATCCTACGGATCTACCATCGATCCTTATTTCTCGAGTAACCGACTTTCACTGCTGGATCGTGGTTTTATCTACGCTATCGCCCATGTGAGAGGTAGTGAATATTTGGGTCGAAAGTGGTATGAAGATGGTAAATTACTGAAGAAAAAGAACACTTTCACCGATTTTGTTGATGCGTCCAAATTCTTGATTTCTGAAAAGTATACCTCTCCGGAACATATGTACGCTTCTGGCGGATCTGCCGGCGGACTCCTGATGGGAGCCATTCTGAACCTGTCGCCCGAAACCTATAACGGTGTAATAGCGGCCGTGCCTTTTGTTGATGTGGTCACCACCATGTTGGACGATAGCATCCCGCTAACCACGGGGGAATACGACGAATGGGGAAATCCGAACGAAAAAGAATACTACGATTATATGAAATCGTATTCACCATACGACAATGTTCGTAAAACGGCCTATCCGAATATCTTTGTGACCACCGGTTATCACGATTCCCAGGTACAGTACTGGGAACCCGCAAAATGGGTGGCTAAGCTTCGGGAATACAATACAAGCGACAATGTGATCCTTTTTCACACCAATATGGATGCAGGGCACGGTGGTGCATCGGGCCGGTTCCAGGCACTTAAGGAACTTGCGATGGATTACGCATTCCTGTTGAGTTTGGAAGGAATTTCACATTAATTCAAATTTTTGATGTACCTTTGACCCGTTCAGGAAATGTGTGGTTTAACCATACATTCAACTAACAAAACCTCTCTCTATGAAAGAAGCTATCAAGGCCCACAAGAATGTGTTGGAACTAATAGGGAAAACTCCTCTAATTGAGCTCAACAACATTACCAAAGGCATGAAGGGCAACTACTACGCGAAGGTAGAGGCATTCAATCCGGGGCATTCAGCTAAAGACCGCATTGCACTTTACATTATCGATAAGGCAGAAAAGGAAGGAATTCTTAGTCCGGGCGATACCATTATCGAGACCACCAGCGGAAATACAGGATTCAGCCTAGCTATGGTTAGTATACTGAAGGGATATGATTGTATACTTGCGGTAAGTTCGAAATCCTCCAAGGATAAGATAGACATGCTGAAAAGCATGGGAGCCCAGGTTTACGTCTGCCCGGCAAATGTAGCAGCGGACGATCCGAGGTCTTATTACGAAGTTGCTAAACGACTTCATAGTGAAATTGACGGTTCAGTATATATCAACCAGTACTTCAACACACTGAATATCGATGCACACTACGAAACCACCGGTCCCGAGATATGGGAGCAAACCGGGGGCCAGATCACGCATTTGGTGGCATGTAGTGGTACAGGAGGTACAATCTCAGGTATTTCAAGATATTTAAAAGAGCAAAACCCCAATATCGCGGTAATCGGTATCGATGCCTATGGTTCGGTGCTTCAGAAATACCACGAAACAGGAGAATTCGACAAGAACGAGATCTACCCGTATCGAATTGAAGGTCTGGGTAAGAATCTGGTACCGGATGCGACGGATTTCCAGAGTATTGATCGTTTTGTAAAGGTAACCGATGAGGATAGTGCCTTAACAGCCAGGGAATTAGCCCTGAAAGAAGGCCTGTTCCTTGGATATACCAGCGGTGCGGCCATGCAGGGTCTTCGTCTGCTGGAAAAAGAAGGGGTTTTTGGTCCCGACAGCAAGGTTGTTGTTGTCTTCCCGGATCACGGATCGAGATATATGAGTAAGATCTATAGCGACGACTGGATGGAGAAACAAGGATTCGGTGAGATGGACAATGTTGAAGCAGTAAACGTACAGTACGTAAAATAAGCCTACCAACCCAAACATAATGAGCCAGTTGAACCTTTCAGCTGGCTTTTTTTATGCTCATAACTCAGTGAAAAATAGTATTGTTATCCTGATAAAATTAACTAATTTTGTCGCTTGGTTAACAAATGACTATTGATGAGAGATCTATTTGACAAAATTTACCGAGACAAAGGACCACTGGGAAAATGGGCGGAGCAGGCAGAAGGTTACTTTGTTTTCCCCAAATTGGAAGGCCCTATAGGAAACAGGATGCGTTTCAACGGTAAGGAAGTGATCACATGGAGTGTGAACGACTATCTTGGACTGGCAAATCATCCCGAAGTACGAAAGGTCGATGCGGAAGCAGCGGCTGAGTACGGTTCGGCGTATCCAATGGGTGCAAGGATGATGAGTGGGCACACCGATCTTCACGAAAAGCTTCAGAAGGAGCTCGCAGCCTTTGTAAGTAAAGAAGCTGCATATCTGCTGAATTTTGGCTACCAGGGAATGGTTTCAACCATAGACGCTCTGGTGTCCAAGGACGACGTGATCGTTTACGATGTGGATGCTCATGCTTGTATCATTGACGGGGTCCGACTACACCTCGGTCAGCGATTCACCTACAAGCACAACGATATGGAGAGTATCGAGAAGAACCTCAAGCGAGCTGAGAAGGTTGCCGAAAAGACAGGAGGAGGTATTCTCCTGATCTCTGAAGGGGTCTTCGGAATGCGCGGTGAACAGGGTAGGTTGAAAGAGATCGTAGCCCTTAAGAAAAAATACAACTTCCGTTTGTTCGTGGACGATGCCCACGGTTTCGGAACACTTGGTAAGACCGGTGCCGGAGCAGGAGAGGAGCAGGGTGTTCAGGATGATATTGATGTGTATTTGGCCACTTTTGCCAAATCCATGGCGAGTACCGGTGCATTCATCGCTGCAGACGAAGAGATCATCAACTACCTGAAATATAACCTGAGATCGCAAATGTTCGCCAAGTCACTGCAAATGCAGTTGGTGATCGGAGCGTTGAAACGCCTGGACATGATGCGTTCCAGTACTAAATTCAAGGACAAGCTTTGGGAAAATGTGAACGCCCTACAAGGCGGATTGAGAAAAAGAGGTTTCGACCTGGGTACAACTCAGAGTTGTGTTACTCCTGTTTATCTTAAAGGAACGATTCCGGAAGCCATGGCGCTGGTCAAAGACCTGCGTGAGAACCACGGAGTGTTCTGTTCGATCGTAGTATACCCGGTGATCCCGAAAGGTCTGATCCTATTGCGAATGATCCCAACGGCGAACCATACCATGAAGGATATCGATGAAACCCTTGAAGCTTTCGATGCTATCCGCGAACGCCTGGAGAACGGAACGTACAAGCGTCTTTCCGCTGCCGTAGCCGCAGCTATGGGCGAATAAGATTCAGAATAAGAATAAAAAATAAAACCATCCGCAACCCGGGTGGTTTTTTTATGGGATCACTTTAAATCCGAAAGCCGCTTCCGTACCAATATAGATCAGTAATTCGCGATCAATCTTGTTCGGTAGGGTAATCTGAAAACGGTAGTTGTTATCGACCACGGTGACATCATCGACAGCTAACCATTCACCATTGTAGTATACCCGCAGCTTGGTTATCGGGTGCTTGCTTGCTATTTCGAACGAATGGATATCCTTTCGCTCTAACGTTCCCGAAACAGGTGTGATCAGCTCATAATTGGCCAAAGCCGTTTCGTACACCAGCGGTCGATTCAGAAACTCATCCCTACTCAAAATTTCATCAAGTAATGAGTGGTGGGTGTTTTCTGGATAGTGATTTCGAATGAAGATCTCCGGAGGAGTCAGGAAATAGACATCGGTAACCTCCCTGTGGAAACGATTTCCGCGCATATATCCTGCTCCCCAGGTGGTATCCACCAGGTAGTCCCTGTCATCTATGGTTACCTTATTCCAGGCGTGATTGGATTCGAATTCCGAAGCGATATCGGATACAAATGATTTCCCGAAACCGCGAACGATCTCACTGTGGATTCCAAGTTCATCACACAACTGTTTGAACAACATGGAATATCCGTGGCACACGGCTTTTTTGCTACGCAGGGTAATGGTAGCCAGTCTTTCCTGGTGCGCTTTTATTTTCTGAAGTCTTTCCTGTTCGGAATAATAGGTAATACTCATCGAACCCCGGGCCTCGTAGCTATAGGCCACATTGTTGGTGATCCAACTGTAAATCGCACGAACCCTTTCCATGTCCGTACTGAAGTCATTCCTGATCATGTCGGCCAGTGCTTCCACCGAATCGAATCGGGTTGAGGGGTAGGAGTTGATCTTCTCATCCACGGCCGACCAGCTTTGCGCCCGACTATGAATCCCGGACAGGAACAAAAAGAAGCAGCAGAATATCAGACTGTAATACCGGTACATGTTCAGATTCGGCACAAAAATCATGCCTGCTATAGATCGATCCGGAAGGTACTTCGTTCTTTGTGTTGCACGGGATCGTAATCCTTCCATAATTGCTGGACCGCTTTGTTTTCCTTTAATTCGGGGTTGGTTTCCACTTCCGTAATCCCTTTGGCGTTAAATAGGTTCTGCATTTCCTCGAAGATAATGGCGGTCACTCCCTTGCCCTGGTATTCGGGATCGATGCCAATCAGGTAGAATGCGGCAGTATCGTTCTTCTTCTGCGCTTGTAAAATGTGCCACCAACCCAATGGCAGCAACCTGCCGTTAGCTTTCTTCAATGCGCGGCTGAACGAGGGCATTACCACAGAAAAGGCGATCAGTTTTCCGTTATTATCCTTGATGCAGGTGATGTAGTCGGGATGGATAAAACTGAAGTATTTCTCCTTGTAATATTCGATCTGGTACTGCTGTATGGGTACAAAGGTCTGCAACGTATTGTAGGTCTTATTCAGCAACTCAAACATTTGATCGACATAAGGAAGGATCTCTTTCTTATTTCTGAAACGGATGATCGAAAGCCCATACCTTTCTTTTACCAAACCGGAAAATCGCTTTACCTTTTCCTTGATCTCATCAGGTATCTGAATTCGGAATTCCACCCATGAAGCCTGTTTAGTAAAGCCAAGTTTTTCAAAATGCTCTGCGTAATACGGGTAGTGATACCAGGTGATCATGGTGTTCAGCTCTTCGAAACCCTGGGTGAGGATCCCGGCTTTCTCCATATTCGAGAAACCTACGGGCCCTTCGGCGTATTCCAGGTTGAGCGCTCTTCCTTTTTCGAAGACCTTTTCCAGCAGCGCCTGTGTCACTTCAATATCGTCGATAACATCAAACCATCCGAAGCGCACCTTTTTCTTTCCAAGTTCGTTTATCTCTAGGTGATTGACAATCACGGCGATCCTCCCGGCTATGTTGCCATCCTTATAGGCCAGGTAGTACTCGGCTTCGGCATTCCGACTCACAGGATTTTTAGCCAGGTCCAGCGTCTCCATCTCGTCTTTGATCAACGGCGGAACCCAGTATTGATGGTTCTTGTAAAGCTGAAATGGGAAGGTTACAAATTTCTTCAGCTCTTTTTTGGTGGTTACTTTGGTAATTTCGATCATAGGCCGCTACTATTAAATTCCGCCTCCCTCTCCTTCATCTTCAATGAAATTATCCCGACGTTTACGATCCTTCTTCTTTTTTCTCTTGCCGCCTTTTTCGGCTTTTTTCTTTTCACGCCCTTTCTTACCTTTTTCTTCTATGTATTCATCCTGGTCGTGCATATCAAAACGGTATGCAACCCCAATACGTCCGTAGAATACCGATGGCGTATCCTTGAAATTCAGGGTTATGGAAGCGTCTACGTGTAGATTTTCATTGATGAGTGCAGCTGCACCACCCCGGAATAACTGATCGGCATAGAAATCACTCTTAAATCCCTGGTTCTCCACAAATATGGAGAAATAATCGTTAGTGGCATGTGTCAGGGTCACGATATAACCATAGGTAGGGAAATCTGTAGTGACACGGTCTGCAATCAGGTTGGTCACCAGTACAAATCCGCCAATCCAGTTATTTTGGGTGGAAACCACCACCTTCGGACTAATAGTCGACTCCTGCTCCGGAGTAAAGGGATTATCGGCGAAGTCAAAGTTCGCCCCGGCATATACCGAAACCGCAGGGATAAGATCTGCCCATTGCCATTTGTTGTTCTTTTTCCAACTATAGAGGTTGGGCCCTTTTTCTTCCATTTTTCGATAAGGGTCGTACACCAGGTATTTCGCCCCAAGGGTATTACTTCGGAAATTACTCTGGGTATATTCAACAGTAACCGCGGCCCTGGTATCGGTTATGCTGTTTCGCTGAAACGATCCTATAAGACTTACTTCCAGTTCCTCCCGCCAAAAACCGTAGCGCACACTGTAATCTATCGCCCAGATATTAGCCTCGGTGGATAACAGGCGGTGTTTTTCTTTCCCGTAGCTGATCCCCGACTCGAACTGCAATACATTCTTTCCCACCGAAAATGCTCCCTGGGAGACGCCCGGGCGGTTGGTGTTGATCATGTCTGTATATTGTGCTGAAAGTGTTCCGACGCTGAAGAGTAAAAGTGCGGAGAAGAGCAGGGATGTGAATCGGGTCATGGACATGGGTTTAGTTCAAAGATATACTATTTTATAATTTATTTAATAGATGATTTTCGTCTTTTTAAGGCTCAATATTTACTTTTGAATAGTATATTTTACTTATGATTACATTTCTGAAAACGCTTTTGATCATACTTCTGGTATATCTGGGAGTAAAGTTTCTGTTTAAGCTGTTCAAACCATATATTATGCGTTTCCTGCTGAAAAAAGCAGGGAAACAGTTCGAGCGCTCCTTCGGGGCCAATCCTTTTCCTCAAAACGATCCCCCACCCAAAGAAGGCAGTGTGAGCATCGATAAGATGCCGCCTGAAAAAAGAAAGGCTACATCCACGGTTGGAGAATACGTGGATTACGAAGAAATTGATTAATTTTCAAGCTTCTTAACATACTCCTTTCCTATGCAACGACTCAAGGGATTCCTACCGCATCTCATCGTATTACTTCTTTTTGTGATCGCTTCCCTGGCTTACTTCAACCCGGTATTACAAGGGAAGAAGATCTTCCAAAGTGATATTGTGCAGTACACGGGAATGGCAAAGCAACAGAATGATTACCGCGAAGCAACCGGAGAGGAGACCTATTGGACCAATTCCGCCTTTGGTGGAATGCCTACCTACCAGTTGGGCGCCAAATACCCCTATAATTTCATAAAAAAACTGGACCTGACGCTAAGGTTCCTGCCACGACCGGCCGATTACCTGTTTCTGTATTTTATTTCGATTTACATACTATTCCTTGTGCTGAAGATCGATTTCAGGCTGGCGTTCCTGGGTGCCCTTGCCTTTGGTTTTTCCACCTACCTCATCATCATTCTCGGGGTGGGTCACAACGCCAAAGCACACGCCATTGCTTATATGCCGCTGGTCCTTAGTGGGATTATCCTAACCTTCAGGGGTAAGTATCTCTGGGGTTTCCTGCTTACTACGGTTGCACTGGCGCTGGAACTCGTGGCAAACCACTTCCAGATGACCTACTACCTCCTGATGCTGGTTATATGCCTCGGTATCGCATACCTTGTCGATGCTTATCGCAAAAAGAAGCTGCCACATTTCTTCAGGTCTGTGGCTATAATGCTGGCTGGAGTTCTTATCGCCGTAGGACTGAATGCTACCAATATCCTTGCTACCAAGGAATATGCCGATGCTTCCACTCGTGGAAAGAGTGAACTGACGATCAACCCGGACGGAAGTCCGAAGGAAGGCAGTGGTGGCCTGAGCTACGATTACATTACAGAATACAGCTACGGAAAGCTGGAAAGTTTAAACCTGTTCATCCCGCGATTCATGGGTGGTGGTACCAGTGAACCATTACCGGAGGATGGCAATACCCTGGATGAATTGATCAAACTGGGTGCGTCGCCTCAGGAGGCTGCAGAGATCGTTACCCAATTGCCGGTGTACTGGGGAGACCAGCCTATTGTAGCTGCTCCGGCGTATATCGGTGCCATTATGATCTTTTTGGCCGTTTTGGCGCTGTTCCTCGTAAAAGGAAGGATAAAATGGTGGCTAACCGCAGGTATGATCCTTAGTTTGCTACTCTCCTGGGGTGATAATTTTAGTTTTTTAACCGAATTCTTTATCGACAATGTGCCGCTTTACGACAAATTCAGGGCGGTATCATCCATACAGGTTCTCATTGAGCTTATAATACCGGTGCTGGCTGTGGTGGGGCTACATCAGTATTTCAACGATTTCGTAAAACCCGAACAACGACAGAAAGCACTGCTTTGGGCCACAGGTATCACAGGCGGTTTGGCCCTGGTCTTGCTATTGGGTAAATCGGCCATCCCGGGATTGGATTTTGCGAGCCCGTACGACCAGGAATTGCGGGACCAACTCGGTACCCCACTGGTAGAGGCCATACGGGACGACAGGGCATCCTTGTTCACCATGGACGCTATTCGCTCGCTCATATTCGTACTCCTGACTGCTGCAGTATTGTGGTACTTCCTGAAGCAAAAGCTCAGGCAAAACACTGCGATCGCCATCCTGGCCATATTGATCGTGATTGATCTTGTGGGTGTGGACCGGCGATACGTGAATAACGACGATTTTGTGAGTGCCAGGCTAATGGACCAGCCCTTCCAGAAGAGCCCCGCCGATCTGCAGATACTGGAAGATGATGGGCATTACAGGGTATACGACATCACCACCAATCCATTCAGCAGTGGGCGTGCAAGTTATTTCCACAATGCTCTTGGAGGTTATCATGCCGCCAAGCCGGGAAGGATACAGGATCTTGATGAATTTTATCTTGCTGAAGGCGGTATAGGGATACTCAATATGTTCAACGTTCGGTATATCATAGGAGAAAGCCCAAACGGGGGACCTGTGGCACAGCGAAATCCCTTTGCCAATGGCAATGCGTGGTTCGTCGAGAATATACTTCTTGCTGAAAATGCCAACGAGGAAATTTTGCTTCTGGACAGCCTGGATACCAAGAAGACAGCGGTTGTACATAACCGATTCAAAGAGGCATTGCCACTTGCGGAGATCGTAAGGGATTCCACGGCGAGCATTGACCTGGTGGAGGTAAAGCCGGACTACCTCGTTTATGAGAGTTCTTCCAGATCGCCGCAACTGGCCGTTTTCTCTGAGGTCTACTACCCGAATGGCTGGAACGCATACATCGATGGAACGAAGACTGATCATATAAGGGCGAATTATGCGCTCAGGGCCTTGCCGCTACCGGCAGGAAATCACAGGATCGAATTCAAGTTTGAGCCAAAAGTGATCAGGACCGGGAGCACTATCGCCCTGGTAAGTTTCATAATCCTGATCCTGGTTTTTGGTGCAGGTCTTTGGTTTTTCAGAAGAAAAGAGAAGAACGATTCCGAAACATAAGAAGTGAAGCGGGCTCTTATCATAGCATATTACTGGCCCCCGGCAGGAGGCCCCGGGGTTCAGCGCTGGCTGTATTTCGTGAAGTACCTGAGAGATTTCGGTGTGGAACCCGTCGTCTATATTCCCGAAAATCCTACATACCCGATAATCGATGAAGGGATGCTTGAGAAGGTGCCCGATGTTGAGATCATCAAAAAACCGATCCGGGAACCCTATAAGATCGCCAAAATACTTTCCCGGAAGAAGACGAAGCAGATCAGTAGAGGGATCATATCAGAAAAAGACCCCTCCTCCCTTGAAAGGATGATGCTGTACGTGCGCGGAAATTACTTCATCCCCGACGCCCGGGTGGGTTGGGTAAAACCTTCGATAGCGTTTCTTCAGAAGTATATTTCAGAAAACAAAATTAACTGCCTGATCACTACGGGTCCGCCACACAGTATGCACCTTATTGGCTTAGGTCTTAAAAAACTCTCCGGTATTTCCTGGATTGCCGATTTCCGGGATCCCTGGACGTCAATTCACTATCACAATGCGATGCGACTTACAAAAGCTTCAGCAGCAAAACACAAGAAACTGGAGCAGGAAGTACTGCAAGAGGCAGACCATATTATCGTTACCAGCCGTTCCACCAAAAAGGAATTTTCGGCAATAACGGATAAACCGATAACTGTGATCACCAACGGCTACGAAATTGGAGAAACCATAGTTCCGAAACCGGATACAAAATTCACGCTGTCGCATATTGGTTCCCTGCTGAGTGATCGCAACCCCGAGGTGCTTTGGGAAGTATTGGAAACGCTTTGCAATGAGCAAGCCGACTTCAGGAAGCAACTGGTGATCTCGCTCACAGGTGTGGTAAGTGAAGAAGTGATGGATAGTATACGGAAACACGGATTGGGAGATAATCTCAGGTATAACGGCTACGTTTCTCATTCCGAAGCGAAACAGCTTCAGCATAACACACAACTGCTATTACTACTGGAAATGGATAAGGAGGAAACGAAGGCGATCATACCCGGGAAATTATTCGAATACCTGGTGTCGGGAAGACCCATCCTGGCGATAGGCCCTCAGGGGAGTGATATTGAAGCGATCCTTGCTGAAACCGGAAGTGGTACCTTCTTCTCACCTTCTGAAAAGGAGGCACTGCAAAACCAGCTCGTGGAATATTATAAAGCTTACCAAGGCGGTACGCTGAATGTAGACCCTACTGGTATTGAAAGATACAGCAGGAAAGCCCTGACCGGGAAATTGAGCGAAGTGATCCATGCCCTGTAAAAAGCGAAACCCCCGCACTGCGCTAAGCGTGTTTACGGGAGTTTCTAACTAACCAACCAAAAAACTTTTAGTATCCGCGACGGCTTTTTCCTGAGCTTCGCGATTTGTTCGAACTTCGATTTACCGCCGATTTCGAACGAGTTGCCGTACTGCTTCTGCTGACTTTGGATCTGCTAGAGTTGCCAATTGAACGGCTCTTGTTTTGTGTGCGAGTGCTTCTGTTTGAAACTGCACTTTTATTACGTGATGGCGTACTGCGGTTGTACGTGGTTTTCCTGTTACTTGTTGCCCTGCTCGTTTTTACACCGGAGCGTGACTTATAGTTTGATCTGTCTGCCTTGGTATTCGCATACGATTTATTCGAGCTCCTGGAAACAGCATTACTGCTTCTCTTGTTCGAAGAAGTTGTTTTGCGATTAGCCTGTGTTCTTCCTCTCTGAACGGAATTTGAGTTTCCTTTGTTCAGATTGCTGTTCGATTTTCTTGCCACATTTCCGCGATTGCGAGCATTCGAACTGGAATTACCACTACGGTTGATCCCTTTGTTGTTCGAACCATTCAGGGCTTGCCTGTTGTTCAATCGATCTGATCGGGAATTCCCCCTTGAGTTACTTGCAACGGCATCACGTCTTCCACTATTATGGGACACCATTGTATTTCTCCTGTTCGGGTTATAGTCCCTGTTCACTGCAGTTCTGCCATTCTTATAATGGATGCGGCTACCAGGTCTGTGGAAACTTCGTCTTCCGTTGGTATAAGCAATTCGGTTACGATAATGTACCCTGTGATACACATAGCTATAGCGAAGAGGTCTGTAGTAAGCTCTGTACGGGTAGTCGTATACGATACAGCTGGTGTATAGCGGACGCACATACCATACGTGCCATGGTCTCCAAACATATCGTGGGGTCCATAGGTTGATATAACCGGTGCAGTAATCGAAACCACCGTAGTAGTTATAGAAGACACGCAGGCCACCTACGCGTACTATGCGACGGTCGCGATAATGGATCTCCGTATTACCCGCCTGGACGATACGTCCGTAGTGATCGTAGTAGATCGGGATATCCTCGATCTGGATCACGGCGCCGTAGTCGTCGTACTGCACATACGGATCGTAATTGTAACCCGAGTTAAAATTCAGCTGAACATTACTGGTACTGATGTTCACATTCACATTTCCTCTTTCATCTCGCCCGAGATAGACAAAGTCGAATTGTCCATCGGGGAATACCGAAAATTCAATTGCACCTTCAATGAACACATAGGCGTTACCATCGTAGGTGTAAGGTCCTGCAGCAGTCGCGCTGTTGGCGTTTGCCTGGGCTGTGAAGCTCATGAGCAGGAATCCGAATACTAGGGTTACAAACTTTTTCATAATTCTGGGTTTTAAGTTGTACTTGCTTAATTTTTGGTTGAATCAGCAATACAATTTTATAATTACACAGACCGTGCCAAATTTTTAAATAGCTGATTTTCAGAGGTGGTTAGGGGGGAGGTGGATTTAGGGACTATTGGATTGTTAGATTTTTGGATGGTTGGTAGGTTGGTAGGTTGGTGAAATCCCTGATGTCATTCAGAGCGCAGCGAAGAATCTATATATGGATTATTAGATTGTTAGATGGTTGGTATGTTGGTATTTTAGAATGTTGGAATCTTAGAATGTTGGAATTTTAGTGCTTTGGTATAATGCCTGATGTCATTCAGAGCGAAGCGAAGAATTTATTAATGGATGAATTCAGTCAAGTGCCGTTATAATACTTTAGAATTCGAATTATAAAAAAACAAATCCGCCGGGCCTTGAGAAGCACCCGACGGATTAAAAAAACTAACCAACCAAAAAACTATGTATTAATGTCTTTGTCTATTTCTGTTCCGATCGTGGCTCCAGTCATCATCCCAGTCGTCGAAAAAATCATCGCCATCCCAATCGTTATTATATCTATACCAATCATCGTGCCAAAACTTTTTATTGTATCTGTTCACATGTCCGATCGTGGTACGGATCTTTCCTCTACGGTTGTACACAACCTGCAGGTTACCTACACTGGATAGGAGCCCGCGATAGTAGTTGATAGCTACCGAACCGATGGATTTCACTCGTCCGTCCCTCCTGTATCGTATCAGTGTGGAACCTATACCATTGATTCGTCCGTTACGACCATAGCGTACCCTGAATCGTTCTACAGGCCTGGTGTTCACATAGGTCACCGGACCCGGAGTGGTACTGATGTTATTAATATTGTAATTACGCCTGTTCCATTGTGAAAATTGCTTTCCGTATAGCGCGCGGAATTTAAAGGTTCCGTCTGTTGCTACCGAGTACAGTACACCATTTTCTACAAAACGAATCTCATGCGAATTGTAATAGCGATCGTAATTACCCGGTAAGTGATCAACATCTCTGATGCGTTGGGAAAAGGTCTGCGTAGTCATCCCAAATAGGAACAATCCTACTAGTAAAATACTTTTTTTCATAATCAATGTATTTTGGGTTATTCGGCATATTTAGCGATGCCGACATACGCTATTCGGTTTGAAAAAACCAATAGCCGTGCCAAAGTTGTAGGTAATTGATTATGAGATTATTAGATTGTTGGATTATTAGATTGTTGGATTATTAGATTGTTGGATTATTAAATGGTTGGTATCTTGGTATGTTAGTATGTTAGTATGTTAGTATGTTAGTATGTTAGTATGTTGGTATGTTGGTATCTTGGTATCTTGGTATCTTGGTAGGTTAAGGTGATAAACCCACAACTGACAACCGACAACTCATAACCGTCAACTCATAACCGACTTCAACTATTTCACAATAAACCGATCGGTTTTAATCACTTTGTCTACACTTAGTGCCTGGTAGAAATAAATACCCGCGGCATAGTCCATTGCGTTGATAGTCATGTAGTTCTTAGTTATTGTTTTTACTGAAATCACCTTTCCCGTGATATCATAGATGCGAACAGTATCAATGTTCAATTCCGAAGGCAACTGAAGGATCGAAATATCCTCAACCGGGTTAGGGGCAAGCACCATATGATCTTTCATACTATCTGGGACTGAGAGATTGGTATTGTCACAGGCAGTAGCTCCGTTGAAGAATGTGATCACGCCGTTGTCATTAAAACAGACTAGTTTAGTGTCGCAAGTAATATCCACCGTTTCACCAAAAGAATCAAATCCCTTATCGGAACCGATACCCTCAATCCATTTGATATTGTAGCCCGGCCAGCCGGTATCACCTAATTCGATGACTTTTCTGTCCTGTCCGGCGATGAACTCGGTGGTGACGGCAAATACTTCCAATTCAAAAAAAAGATTATTGCCTCCACCGTGTGAGCAATAATCCTCTACCAGGTCCACGTTGAAAATATTCCCGACTTCGAGATTCATATCGATGATAGGGATCTCATCGTTCAAAAAGCTCTTGTACTTATATACTATTCCACCCTCCTCGCGTACCTGGCAGGACTCGCCGTAGTTATTCACAACGGTATAATAGGTCTTTCCATTAATCACAGTAGTTCCACCGAGAGATACCTGGTGGGTAAGCGTACCATAGGTCCCGCCACCAAACGGGCATAGTTCGACATCAACGCTCCATATATGGTTTTCATCTAAAATCGGAAGATAGGGCTGTGCTAAGGAAATATTAAGACATAACAGAATTCCAAAGAGTAATAATCGTTTCATAACAGGTAATTTTTTAGCAGTAGGTGATGTTGCAGACCCATATTTCGCCATGGATCCTAAAACTCCTATTAAGTTACTGAAAATTGTCCGGATTTTTTCTAAAGCTTGGCTTTCAGGTATTCGGCAGTGAAAGATCCCGATGTTTCGGAAACGGTTTCAGGCGTACCCATAGCCACTACAGTTCCACCGCGTTCACCTCCTTCAGGCCCCAGGTCGATGATGTGGTCGGCACATTTGATCAGGTCGATATTGTGTTCCACCACGATCACGGTATGTCCGCGTTCGAGAAGGGCATAGAAGGAATCCAGTAGTTTGTTGATATCGTGAAAATGAAGCCCGGTAGTGGGTTCATCAAAGATGAACAAGGCTTTGTCCTTCGAAGTTCCTTTAACCAGGAATGAGGCCAGTTTGATGCGCTGAGCCTCTCCGCCTGATAAGGTGGAAGAGCTTTGCCCCAATTGTACGTATCCAAGTCCTACGTCCTGTAATGGCTGAAGTTTGTTTGTGATCTTGTTTACACCATGTAAAGTGAAGAAATCCATGGCCTCGTCAACGGTCAGGCTCAGGATATCATTGATGTTCTTTCCCTCGAACTGAACTTCCAGGATCTCTTTTTTAAATCGCTTACCACCACAGGTGTCACATTCGAGGTGTACATCGGCCATGAATTGCATCTCTATGGTCACTTCACCTTCTCCCTTGCAGGTCTCACAGCGGCCACCATCCACGTTAAAACTGAAATGTTTGGCCTTATACCCGCGTATATCTGAAAGCTTCTGATCGGCATACAGGTTTCTAATATCGTCGTAGGCCTTGATGTAGGTCACCGGGTTAGACCTGCTGGATCGCCCAATGGGATTCTGGTCCACAAACTCAATACTTTTGATGCTGTCGAATTTCCCTTCGAGGGTCGTAAATTGCCCGGGTTTTTCACCATAACCACCAATTTCCCGTAGCATGGCGGGGTAGAGTATCTTTTTTACCAGTGTGCTTTTTCCACTTCCCGAAACCCCTGTTACAGCCGTAAAAGCTCCCAATGGGAACTCCACGTCGATATTTTTCAGGTTATTATGGCGGGCACCAACCACTTTAATACTGTTCTTCCATTGCCGTCGTGTTTCGGGTACCGGGATCTCCAAAGATCCATTCAGGTATTTGGCGGTTAGGGAATTGGCCACCAGGATGTCCTTATAACTTCCTTCAGCAACGACCTCACCACCATGGGTTCCGGCCTCGGGGCCAATATCAATGATAGTATCGGCGGCTTTCATGATGTCTTCGTCATGTTCTACAACGATCACTGTATTTCCCAGGTCGCATAGTGATTGCAGGACCCCTATAAGGCGCTCAGTATCTTTCGGGTGTAATCCGATACTGGGCTCGTCCAGGATGTACATGGAACCAACCAGGCTGCTGCCCAGAGATGTAGCCAGGTTGATCCGTTGGGATTCTCCCCCGGACAAAGTGTTGGATTTCCTATTCAGCGTCAGATATGAAAGCCCTACATCCATTAGGAAAGAAAGACGGTTCCTGATTTCGATCAGGATTCGTTTTGCGACCTTTTGCTCGTAGTCACTCAACTCGAGTTTGTCGAAGAATGTCGCCACCTGGTGCAATGGAAGCTCCACCAATTCCTGTATGGCCACGCCGTTGATCTTTACGTAGCCTGCTTCCGGTCTTAGGCGCTTCCCATTACAACTGCTGCATTTTGTCTTTCCCCTGTAACGAGACAACATCACTCGATTCTGGATCTTGTAGCTCTTGGATTCGAGGAAGCCAAAGAAATCGTGTAAGCCTTCGAAGTATTCGTTTCCGTTCCAAACCAGTTCCTTTTGCGCCTCGCTGAGTTCGAACCAGGGCTTGTGTATGGGGAAGTCGAATTTATAGGCGTTATTCACCAGTTGGTCCCGGTACCACCCCATACTTTCGCCACGCCATGGGAATATGGCATTCTCATAAATGGAGAGCCCAGTGTTGGGGATGACCAAATCTTCGTCGATCCCGATCACATCACCATAGCCCTCACATTTCGGACAGGCACCGTAGGGGTTATTAAAGCTGAACAAATGAACATTCGGCTCCACGAATGTGATCCCGTCGGCCTCAAAACGGTTGTTGAATTCGGTAGTGGAACCGTTTTCCATATCTTCCAGTATCAACTCTCCTTTTCCTTCGAAGAAAGCGACCTCCACAGCATCGGCAAGCCTGTTGTAAAAATCTTCATCGTCGCGAGTGATCACCCTGTCTACCACGAGGAAAACCTCCTTCGGCAGGGTTTCCGTTAGCTCATCGATACGAAACACCTTATCTTCGATCTTAACCCTTGCATATCCTTGCTGGGCCAGTGCCTGTATCTTGTTTTCCATAGTTCGCCCTTCTTCCAGGTGGATGGGAGAGAGGAGGAGTAGCTTTTTACCTTCGGGCAACGATTTGATATGGTCGATAACATTGGTTACCGTATCTTTTTTTATCTCCTTGCCCGAAACAGGAGAATAGGTCTTCCCAATCCTTGTAAAAAGCAATTTCAGGTAATCGTAGATCTCTGTTGAGGTACCCACCGTAGAGCGTGGGTTGGTAGCATTGACCTTTTGTTCAATGGCGATGGCGGGCGCGATACCCTTGATCGCATCTACCTTGGGTTTATTCAGTCGGCCCAGGAACTGGCGGGCATAGGAGGAAAGGCTTTCTACGTAGCGTCGTTGCCCTTCAGCATAAAGCGTATCGAAAGCAAGACTAGATTTACCACTGCCGGAAAGTCCCGTGATTACCACGAGTTTGTTCCTTGGGATCGCGACGGTCACATTCTTCAGGTTGTGAAGTTTTGCTCCCTGGATGAGGATATTTTCTTTGGTGCTAAGTGTTTCGGTGCTCAATTCGGGCATGGTTTTGCTGAATTTTGCAAAGATACTATTCAGCAATCAAAAAACGGTAGCCGGTTTATCTTTTTCGGAATGGATCGGGAATAATTAAGGATTTTAACATTTTAGGGAAGAAATAGCCTTTACAAGGGTTAAAGTGGGGGCATACCCCTGTAAATGGGACCTATATTGTTCAAAATCTTAAATTTTTTTGCATTTCATAAATCTTTGTTGTTATATTTACCACTCGCAAGAAACCAAAAAAACGCATTGCCTATAGCATATTATTACTTTTCATAAATAAACATAAAGGCTAGACAACCAAAAATCATAGTTGTTTATTTTTAAAAAAAGTATTGATATGAAGCAAAGCACGACCACCGATGCGCATCTCGTTAGCGCATATATGAACGGCAATGAAACTGCACTTTGCGAGCTAATTACCCGTCATAAACAGAGAATTTACAGTTTTATCTACTCCAAGGTATACGACCGTGATGTAGCCGAGGATATTTTTCAGGATACCTTCATCAAAGTGATCAACACCCTGAAAAGAGGAGCCTACAATGAAGAAGGCAAATTCCTGCCCTGGGTAATGCGGATCGCACACAACCTTGTGATAGATCATTTCAGAAAGAATAACCGCATGCCTAAGTTCGAGAATAATGATGATTTCAACATTTTTTCGGTTCTCAGTGACGGAAGTCTGAATGTAGAAAAACGAATGATCAAAGGACAGGTAGAGAACGATGTTCGCCGACTTATAGAAGAACTTCCCGAAGACCAGAAACAAGTGCTCATCATGCGTATTTACAAGGATATGAGCTTTAAGGAGATCAGTGAGCAAACAGGTGTGAGCATTAATACTGCGCTGGGAAGAATGCGCTACGCGCTTATCAATTTGCGCAAAGTGATCAACAAGCACAATATTATATTAACTAATTAATACAATAAACTGAAATAAGGATCGTTATTAAGGAACAAAAAACCTCAAAATAACGTTCTATGCAAAAAATGTACTCTGAAACTTCACGCTCGGAACGCGTGAATAAAAATAACGTTCCGAAGGAAGAAACCATCAGATTTCTCCTTGACTATTCGAAGGCTTTAAGTGTTATAGATTATAATAAGATGAAGTTTGAAGCACTTCTAAACTAAACTTTGGAAAAACCCCGGAATCAAATCCGGGGTTTTTTTTATTTCTTTTTTTTACTCTTTTCATATTCCTGAATCACAGACTTCCTTCCAATAGTATTGGTGATCACGTCTTTCTCCAGATCCCATCCCCTGGCGGGTGAATACTGCCGGCCGTAGTAGATGATCTGCAGGTGAAGTTTGTTCCACAGGTCCTTCGGAAATAATCTTTTGGCATCCTTTTCGGTTTGAACCACATTCTTCCCATTCGAAAATCCCCAGCGGTACATTAACCTGTGAATATGTGTGTCTACCGGAAACGCCGGAATATTGAAGGCCTGGCTCATAACGACACTTGCAGTTTTATGGCCAACAGCCGGTAGTTCCTCCAGGGCTTCCATGTCTGCAGGAACCTTGCCTCCATACTTGTTGATCAGGATCTCGGACAGCCCGTGGATCCCTTTGGATTTCATAGGTGATAATCCTACAGGCTTAATGATCTCTTTGATCTCTTCCACGGAGAGTTTCACCATATCGTGAGGATTGTCGGCAACTTCGAATAGTAGCGGGGTGATCTGGTTAACCCTGGCATCTGTGCTCTGTGCCGAAAGGAGTACAGCGATCAATAGGGTGTAAGGGTCCTTGTGATCCAGCGGAATCGGTACCTCGGGGTAGAGGGTATTTAACGTTTCAATAACAAATTTGACCTTTTCCTGCTTCGTCATTTTCTATAATTTTACACAAAAATAAGCTATGCAAACATTAAAAGCGGGGGACAAGGTTCCTAATTTTCAAGTAAACGACCAGGATGGAAATCCTGTTTCACTTTCGGATTTCGTTGGAAAGAAACTAGTCGTATTCTTCTATCCGAAAGCAAGTACGCCGGGCTGTACGGTGGAGGCTTGTAATTTGCGCGACAATTATGAGGAGTTACAGTCGGAAGGATATTCACTACTTGGGGTGAGTGCGGACACAGAGAAGAAGCAGACCAACTTCAGAAAAAAATATAAGTTTCCTTTTCCGCTATTGGCAGATACCGAAAAAGAAGTGATCAATGCTTTTGGTGTCTGGGGACCGAAGAAATTCATGGGAAGGGAATACGACGGAATTCACCGTAAGACCTTCATCATTGATGAGAATGGGGTAGTGGAAAGAGTGATCGACAAGGTAAAGACGAAAGATCATGCTTCGCAGATTCTCGAAGCATAAAAGAAAAGCGACCTGATGGTCGCTTTTTTTATTTGTTCTTTCCTGCCAGGGCCTTGGGTTTATAACCAAATAGCTTTTGTTTCTTTATGATCTCTGCAATTCCTTTCGGCAGCATGGAATCCCAACCTTCTTCGTCGTTTGCGATCATCCTGAGTACGGTTCGGGAGAAGATGTTGAGTACGTGCGGATCGTAGTTCTCGATATCCACAACCTTTCCGTTGTACTTGAAGAACTTGTACAGTTCCTTCATTCGAGGATGTACTTTCAGATTCTCGCTGTTGATGATATTACCTTCGTCGTCCTGCATCGGATAGAGGTATACCCTCAGGTCCTTGAAGAACAATTTACCAAAGGCCTCAAGGATACCACCGCTGAGGTGCCTGTAGTACTTCTCGTCGAAGATCTCCACCAGGTTGTTCACACCCATGGCAAGTCCCATTCGGTTTTTCGAATACTGAGAGAAGTATTCGACAAGTTTGTAATACTCCTTGAAATTAGAGATCAATACTGTTTGTCCGAGTGAACACAATAGTTCGGCCCTGTCCATGAAGTCCTGTTCATCGATCTCACCTGCCGCACGCAGGTTAGACAATGTGATCTCAAAGATCACCTGGGTCTGATCCGGGTTCACACGGGTTTCATTCATGAACATCTCTATGGACTGATCATACATATCCATATTCACCTTGGTCACCGGGCGGAAACTTCCGCGAAGCGCCAGGATATTCTTTTTGT
>JAUIIU010000114.1 GCA_030431695.1 Bacteroidia bacterium
CCAGGGATACCTTCTGTGCTGCCACATGGCTGCATAGAGGATACGTGGATTGTGCATGTCCATGGATAGGGAAGAGGCCCCTGTATTCTCATTGACGTACAATACCTTTTCCCAGTTGGCCCCGCCATCCGAACTGCGATATATTCCACGGTCCCCGGATGGGCCGTATTGTGCTCCCTGGGCGGCAACATAGATCAGGTCCGGGTTTTCAGGGTGAATGATGACGTCGGAAATATGTCGAGTGTAGTCCAGCCCAATGTGTTTCCAGGTCTTGCCGGCATCCGTGGATTTATACACCCCGTCACCCATGGAGGTCATCACTCCGCGAGCTGCGTGTTCGCCCATTCCGACGATCACCACATTCGGATCCGATTCTGAAACCGCGATCGCACCAACCGTTCCTGTTTTGAAGAAGCCATCGGAAATATTCTTCCAACTGATACCGTCGTCCGTGCTTTTATAAACACCGCCACCGGTTCCTCCCATATACCATACCCCGGGCTGTTTCACTACTCCGGTTGACGCAACGCTTCGACCGCCACGAAAAGGGCCGATATTTCGCCATTTGAGATTGTGAAATTCTTTGTCGGCTGTTTTGGGTTTGTCATCACCCTTTTTCTGGGCCGTAGCTGTAAGTCCGAAAAACAATGTGAATACGAGCAGGAAATGGAAATTTTTCATCGGTTGGTTTTAAATTCCCATAAAGCTACACAATTCAGAAATAATAATCAGTGCTACATAGGCGTTGACCTATTTTCAGAATTGTTCCTTGCCGATCAGGTGGAGTTCGGTGAAGTTCTTATCCACCACCAGCGAGGTATTCCCGTTCACTTTCAGTTCACTCAAATCGGTTTCCTGGTTATCTACCTGTATGGAGCCGATCTCGAATGGAAGTCGCTTCAGGTCCAGCTTGAATTTGCTGTAAGGAGTAGTGTATTTGCCATCCTTGTGTTGCTGAATGATAAGTTCACTCCCATGACCGGTAAGTTTGAATGTTCGATAACTGAATCGTCCTTTCTTGTAGTCGTAACCATCGTGGGCGTCTTCATACAGCACCGAGGTCTCTTTGCCGTCCTTGTAGTAGACTTCGAGTTCAACTTCATCGAACTCCTTTTCACCTACATATTGCTGAACAGGGTATTTCGGAACGATTGCTCCTTCCTTCACGAATACAGGGATACTGTCGATGTCGGCATCAACCCATACTTCGCGTCCTCCTTCAACCACTTCATAGGTCCAGTAATTGTACCATTTACCCCTTGGAATGTACATGCGACGGCCTTTCGAATGCGCCTCGAGGATAGGGCATACCAATATGTGCGAACCGAAAATGAACTCGTCTGTCCTGTAGTAGGTTTGATGATCTTCCTGGTCGAAATACACCAGCGGCTGGACCATAGGAATCCCTTCTTCAACGTATTGGTGGAAGGCTGTGTAGATATACGGAAGCAGCTTATATCGGATCTCGATGAACTTTCTTACAATATTGGTGACGTTGTCATCAAATGACCAGGGTTCCTGGTCTCCGTGATCTCCGGAGGAATGAACTCTGCAGAAAGGATGGAAGATCCCTAGTTGGATCCATCGAACGAATAACTCTCCCGTGGGCTGTTCAGCAAAACCACCGATATCGGTACCTATGAACGACATTCCGGATATCGCCATCCGCTGAACCTGCTGGTTTGCGATCCACAGGTGTTCCCAGCTCGCAACATTGTCGCCTGTCCAAGAGGAACTGTATCGTTGGGTCCCGGAATACGCCGATCGCGTAATGATAAACGGACGTTTGGGGTAGGTAAACTGCTTCACCCCATGATAGGTTGCCCGTGCCATCTGCATTCCGTAGACATTATGGGCCTTGCTGTGACTGCAATAGTTCCCGTCGAAATTATGGCGCACATCCAGCGGGAAGGTCTTTGTAGGAACTTCCATCACAGCCGGTTCGTTCATATCGTTCCAGACACCCTTCACACCGATCTCTTCGATCAATTCCTTGTACAAGCCGCTCCACCACTCGCGCACCTCGGGGTTGGTGAAATCCGGGAAATTGCATTCCCCGGGCCAGACCTTCCCCCGCATCAGCGGACCATCGGCTCGCTTACAGAAGTAATCCTTTTCCAGGGCCTCGCGGTAAATATCGTATTCCTTGTCGATCTTTATACCCGGATCGATAATGGCGACCGTATTGAAGCCATCGGCCATCAGGTCGTCCACCATGGCCTTTGGATCCGGGAAATAGTCGTAATTCCATGTAAAGCACCGGAATCCGTCCATATAGTCGATATCCAGGTAGATCGCATCACAGGGTATGTTCAATTCACGAAACTTGGATGCGATCTCACGTACATTCGATTCAGGGTAGTAGCTCCATTTACTTTGGTGATAACCAAGGGCCCAGAGTGGTGGTAGTTCGGGTTTCCCGGTAAGATCGGTATAGCTGGTCACCACGTCGCTCATTTGCGGGCCATAAAAGAAATAATAATTCATCTCTCCTCCCTGGGCCCAAAAGCTTGTGATATTCCTGCGCTCATGTCCGAAATCAAAATAACTACGGAACGTATTGTCGAAGAATATACCGTATGATATATCACTGTGAAGCCCGATATAGAAGGGAATTGCCTTGTACAACGGGTCCTGGTCCTTTCCGAAGGCATACTGGTCCGTAACCCAGTTCTGAACGCGTTTTCCCTTCAGGTTGAAGTGCATGGGTTTGTCGCCTAGTCCGTAATAGCACTCCATTTTCGGTTCCTCCTTGCTCATCTTAACGATATCGCTGCCGTGTTCGTAGCTGTATTCCCAGTGAAAGCCTGTTTCGTCCTGGTTGATAAGTCTTCCGTCGATATCGAAGATGGACTTCCTGAGGTTTGCCTTAGCAATATGCAGTATGAGTTTTGAGGTTTTTATGATGAATTTATCCTTCTTTTCAGAATATTCAAGGTGGTTATACCCTCGTACGGCATCCTCTGAAATGGCATAGGAAAAATCCTTCGGAAAAGCGCCGTTCGGGGCATATCGGAAGCGAAGGACGCTATCCCTTACTACCGTTATTTGAAGCAGTACATCATTGTCGGTCGTGATCAGGAATTTATCCTTCTCTTTTACAAAACTCTTTATGCTTGATGGGAACTGATTTCCCTTTTGTTCCAGTTCGGTATTAACGATCATACGTCCAGGTATAGGTTACTTACAAATGAAATCAAATCTTTCCAATTGCATCATATCATTTCCGGTCCAATTCGGAAAAGTAATCAACAACCGAAAACGTTTTCATTAACTTTTTTTGGTGGATTGCACTCTTTTCAGGGCAATGACAGACAGTGGTGGAAGATCTAGTTCAACCGATTGTTTCCTGAATTGCCATTCTTTTGCTTCGGAAGTGAACTGAGACGGGACCTTATACCCACTGCCTCCGAATTGGGGACTGTCGCTGTTAAAGACCAGCTTGTATTTTCCGCTTTGCGGCAGCCCAATGCGATAGTTGTCACGGGGTACCGGGGTCATATTCGCTACAATGACCAGGTCGTCCTTGGGCTTCAGCCCTTTCCGAATGTATGCAAGCACAGAATTCTCCGAATCCTGGTAATCGATCCACTCAAAACCGTCTCCTGAAAATTGTTTCTGATGTAGTGCGGGTTCCTTTCGGTATAGATTATTCAAAGCTGCGACCAGTGTCTGTACACCTTTGTGGTAGTCA
>JAUIIU010000055.1 GCA_030431695.1 Bacteroidia bacterium
TTGAAATCGATCGTGAGGCCGGGATTCAGGTAAACGTAGTTCTTAAGCATCTTGGTCACGTATTCCACGCGGTATTTGTAGTGCTTGAAGATCCCTTCGTCCGGGATGAAGATCACCTTGGTTCCTTTACGCCGCGTAGACTCTTCGATCTCGGCATCCTGGGTTAGTTCGCCCATTTCGAATTCGGCGGCTTTCATCTTTCCGTCGCGAACAGACTCTACACGGAAGAAGGTAGAAAGCGCGTTGACCGCTTTGGTACCAACCCCGTTAAGACCAACCGATTTCTTGAACGCGCGTGTATCGTACTTTCCCCCGGTGTTCATTTTGGATACCACGTCCACTACCTTACCCAGCGGTATTCCACGCCCGTAATCACGCACCCGGACCTCCTTGTCCTTGATACGGATCTCGATCGTCTTACCCGCGCCCATGACAAATTCATCAATACAGTTATCGATTACTTCCTTCAGAAGAATATAGATTCCATCATCGGGAGAGGAACCATCTCCGAGCTTCCCGATATACATCCCGGGACGCATGCGAATATGCTCCTTCCAATCGAGCGATCTGATATTCTCCTCGGTATATTGGGTCTGAGACATAAAATTTGCTGAATAGGCCCTAAATATAGGGTTTCACAGAGAAAATGTAAACCGAATAAGAGGAAAGTAATTAACAATTATCGGGCGAAATTGTTAGTAATTTTTCGCCGATTTTTCTACTTCGGAATCAATTCTGAAACAATATAGTTGTAAGAAACGGGCTACACATTAAAGCGGAAATGCATCACGTCCCCATCCTTCACCACATATTCCTTGCCTTCGATCCCGAGTTTTCCGGCTTCACGTACTTTGGCCTCGCTTCCGAAGGAAACATAATCATCGTATTTGATCACTTCAGCACGAATAAACCCCTTTTCGAAATCGGTATGGATCACTCCCGCAGCCTGGGGAGCAGTGGCTCCAACCGGGATGGTCCACGCACGTACCTCCTTCTTACCCGCAGTGAAGTAGGTTTGCAGGTTCAGTAATTTATATGCACCTCGTATCAGTTTTGCCGAACCCGGTTCGTCCAGCCCCATGTCCTCCAGGAACATCTGTCGCTCTTCGAAGGTCTCAAGTTCGGTGATATCAGCCTCGGTTCCTACCGCCAATACCAGCACTTCGGCATTCTCACCGGCTACCGCCGATCTAACCTGTTCCACATAGGCATTTCCGGTTGCCGCAGCTTCTTCATCCACATTACAAACGTACATCACGGGTTTATCGGTGATGTACTGCATACGGTTGATATAATCCTCGCGCTCCGCTTCAGTAACATCGATCGCTCTTACTGAGACACCACTTTCAAGACCTGCTTTGATCTTATTCAGAGCCGCAACCTCCTTTTGAGCTTCCTTATCGCCCGTTTTAGCCGCCCTGGCTACCTTATCGATACGTTTTTCTGTGGTTTCCAGGTCTTTCAGCTGCAATTCGATATCGATGGTCTCCTTGTCCCTGACCGGGTCCACACTTCCGTCCACATGCACCACGTTCTCATTGTCGAAACATCGCAGCACGTGCAGGATCGCATCAGTTTCGCGAATGTTCCCTAAAAACTGGTTCCCGAGACCTTCACCCTTACTCGCCCCTTTTACCAGGCCGGCGATATCAACGATCTCCACGGTTGCCGGCAATACCCGTTCGGGCTGCACCAGTTCTTCCAGTTTTACCAGGCGGGCGTCCGGTACGTTTACCACGCCGATATTCGGCTCTATGGTACAGAATGGAAAATTCGCACTCTGCGCCTTGGCATTGGACAGGCAGTTGAACAAGGTCGATTTCCCTACGTTGGGTAATCCTACAATTCCAGCTTTCATACGCGGTTTTTTAGCGGTTGCAAATATACATCTTCAGCACGGAAAAAGAAGCGATGTATTCCAGTGATTTAAACTTTACCAAATTAAGCGAGGATTTAGTAACTTTAATGCAACCTTACAATATTCAGAAAATGAAAAAATTAGTACTTCTAAGCGCATTATCACTGCTGTGCGCAACTTTCCTAACCGCACAGGAGAACAAGACGATCAAGGAAGAGACCACTTTGAAAAGGGTGGTGAAAAAAGAGGGCGATAAGGTCGTGACCTCCGAGACCGAAGCAAAATCATCTGAAAAAGGTGCCGTGATCGTCGCCGACGACGGACAGGAAAACCAGTATTTCCGTGAGGATACAAAGGCGGACCAGCAAACCAAAACCTCGGATGAGTTTGAAGTTGATAGCGAAAACAGGGAATTGGTAGAAGCGAGAAAAAAGCAACAGGAAGAAGAACTTCAGAAATCCATCGAAGCAGCCAAGGCCAAGGCAGAAGCAGAGCGAAAAATGCTAGAAGCCAAGGAAGCAGAGCGCTTGCAAGCTCTGGAGGCCAATCGCAAGAAACTGGAAAAACGCGGTAAAGGTGTTGGTAAACTGAAGAAAAAGAAAGGCAACTAGAGTTGCAATTCATTTCGGATCGCGTAACGATATTCCTTGAAATTTATAAGGTCGTTATGCTTTCCTCCTTCTACCTTCACAAAGGATCTAGTTTTCTCGGGTAATACCTTGTACAGCTCTAACCCGGATTCGAATGGCACGATACCGTCATCGGTACCGTGAATGATCAGCACTTTACATTTCACATCGTCTGCAAAATGGGCGGTGGGGAAATCGTATTTCAACAATGCCTGTGGCACATAGGGCGCCTTCTGTTTTACCAGCTTCCTAAAGTCGTAGAAAGGTGTTTCCAGGATCAGCGTCGCAGGATCATTCTTTGATGCAATTTTTGAAGCTATTGCGGTCCCGATGGAACGTCCATACACTATGATCTTACGGTCCGGCAGCAGTTCCCTGGCTTTGTCGTAAACCAATTGCGCATCTTTGTAAAGGGCTTCCTCCGATAGTTTCCCCGTGCTTTTACCGTAACCCCTGTAGTCCATCACGAGCACTTCATAATTAAACTGCAGGAAATAGGATGTGATCTGGCCCCACTTCGACAGGTCACCAGCATTCCCATGGTAATAAACAATGATCCCCCGGGGTTTTTCCTGTTTGAAATGCAGGGCGTTCAATCGGGCTCCGTCTTCGGTATCGATAAAGATCTCGTCGAAGTCGTGATCGAACTCATAGACAAAATCCTGTGGTAATTTGGAAGGGAGGAAGATGAATTTTTCCTGCAGGAAATAGGCGCCTGCAACAACCAAAACCAATCCAATGGCAAGAACTATCAGCACTTTCTTTAACAATCGCATATTATCGTTTCGATGAATGTTGGACCTTCATACTCGTGGTTTCAAGATCGATCTCACGGTCGACAAAATTAATAATCTCGCCCAACATTCTGTGATAGGATTCGAAATTATTAAGGTTTTTGTGTCCGCCCCCTATCACCGGCCACAATCGAGTACGCTCCGGGTTGATCTTCGATAGCTTCACACTCGACTTAAAAGGTATGAGTTTGTCGTTTGTTCCGTGAATGATATGGATCCGACACTGAACATATTTCAGCCACTTATAGGTAGGCATGGGGTATTTCAGCAACAAGGACAGTGGCATGAACGGCATATACCTGCCCGTCACTTTGGTTAGACTGTAATAAGGCGCATCCAGGATAAGCATCCGCGGGTTGTTCATGGAGGCGAGTTTGGTGGCAAAGCCGGAACCCAGGGACCGACCGTAGAGAATGATGTATTTTTCTGAAACACGTTCCCGGATCTTGTTGTACACTTCCTGAAGGTCTCGTTTTATAGCCTTTTGGGTACGTTTCCCGATACTTTTTCCGAATCCCCGGTAATCCACCATGAAAACGTCGAAACCGTGTCTTGTGAAATCCACAGCGAATTTTCCCCAACCTTTCATGCTTTTGGAGTTACCCTTCAGGTAGAGGACTACTCCCCTGGGGTTATCGGTCATAAAATGTAAACCGTTGATCACTGCCCCATCCCTGGTCTCCAGGTTGTATTCTTCCACTATTTGGTTTTCGTAATAGAACCGGAATTCCTTCGGAAGCTTTTCCGGCTTAAACAGAAAATAATCCTGCAGGTAGTACAGGGCAATACTGATCGCGATATAGATCGCCACCACCCAGATCAATATGTGTAACCAAACAGGCACGATACTAATGTACGATTTTCCTGAATTGTCCGGTTTCGGGTGTCGGAGGTCCGGTGACAAGTGTCGGGTGCGATTTCTACTAACACATCAATTTCAACAAATGGTTACTACGGTTTTCAAAATAAAGCAAGTTGATTTACTATCTTTATCGGAAACTAACTGAGCATGAAAACAAAACATTTCCTGAAGATAATTCTACTTATCATCGTACTGGCGACAGTAACTTCCTGTGCACCAGATGGTGTAAGCGATAAAACCTACGGTTTCTTCTACGGAATCTGGCACGGCATCTGTTTGCCATTCGCGATCGTGGGGAAGATCTTCAAGATGGACGTTGGGATCTATGCCGTCTCAAATTCCGGGACCTGGTATTGGGTAGGTTACCTTCTTGGCTTCCTGATCATTGGTGGTAGCGGCGCGGCCGGGAAGAAGAGGAGATGATTCCTTTATGTACTTTTTTGCATTGCCCAATGGTTTTAGGCTGAAAGCCTAAAAATACCTACGAAAAGGTGACGTTTTCTTCCCGCCCGTACCAAACGGTACGTTCGGGCGGGTTGGTTCGTTTCTTTTGGGCAAGCAAAAGAAATGAACAGTATGAGAATAATACTTTGTTAACCACTTCTCGATACATCCGCCTGCGGCGGACACTCGAAGTGACAAACAGCACACCCGACACTTCGACACTTCGACACTTCGACAAGCTCAGTGCATCGCAAGCTCAGCGGATGGTATACTCATAGTATCACTTCTGACTCCTGACTTCCAGCTTCCATCAAAATTACCTATCTTTATAACATTGTACTCCCCCCTACTGCATGTAAGCTTGCCGTAGCGGGGATTTTTTATAAACGAACGCAATGTGCACGGAATGTTCCAATATTATGGAGGCTGCCCTTTCGGAAGCCAACTTCAGTAGCAGGCTTAAAAAAGGGAGTGACGATACTGTACTGATCACCGACCTGCAGCGGGTATTGTTCGAACTGGGTTTCAGAAAAGAACTCAAATGGGATCGCTACAATGCCGACGGGGACTATGGTAGTGCAACTGCCGCCGCAGTGAAAGCCTTTGCCGATAAGAACGGAGTGCAGACCAGTGGTCAAAGTGTGACCAAAGTACTAGCGAAGATCATGCTGCAACGCCATGACTTCCTTCCCGAATTATATGTCCTCTGGGATATTCACAAAAGCGATCTCCGTACGAGAAAATACATATCAAAAGGAACCCGAACCAGCATCACTGCTGTACAGGTCTTGCTGAATACCCTGGGTTATGGTGCTGAACTGAAATTCGCGCGTTTTGGTGCTGACGGGCTCTACGGAAATAACACGCGAAAGGCCATGGTGAGGTATGCGGCGGATAATGGCATCACTTCCGACGGCGATTGGCTATCCAGGCCACTGATCGATCTGATGCTTAAGGACATTAACCGTTTCTACGGCAAGGATTGGAGTGAGCTCGCCCTTCAGAACCTGCCCACTAGCGGCTCCCCTCTTGTCTTGTACGAAGGCTCCAGGTTCCAGGGAAAACCCTGCCGTGCCGATATTCAATTCCTGCCGAGACTCAAGAAGATCAATCAGCTCGCAGCGGCTGCCGATGTTTGGGTACATATAACCAGTTCGTTTCGTACGACAACTAATGTGAATGGTGCCATCGTGCCGCCTGCTACCTTCAGCAACCACCTGGCGGGCCACGCCATCGATATGAACCTGGTTTACGAAAACGGAAAATGGGCCAACAGTAGCGTTTTGCGTCAGTTCCCGAATGTGCCCGGACCCGTGCAACAATTCCTCCAGGCTGTGATCGACGAGCCCGGGCTGCGCTGGGGTGGATTGTTCAATACCAGGGATCCTGTCCATATTGACGATCACCTCAACAAGGATCTCACCAAGTGGCGAAAACGTTATGATGCCATGCAGAGGGCCGTTCAACTGGGAGGATGACCGAGTGTTCACAGGAAATTACTGCCTCTTTATTTATTCATTTCAGAAAGAGCAATGACAGAGCAAAGCTAGATTCTATAGCCTTACGGGGAAAGAATCGGGATATTGTTAGTCTTAAAAAAATGTATCTTTAGGTATTGAGTATAGTATCCGAAAAAAGCATCCACATGAAAGTTACCCCTGAACACAACGAAAGAGTAGCGAATCTCATCTTTGCGTCCGTATACCCTCATTATGTGAACAAAGTGGAGAAGAAAGGTCGAACTAAGGAAGAGTTGCACCAGGTGATCGAATGGCTGACTGGTTATGACGATAAAAGCCTTCAGGAACAGATCGACAAAAGATCCACTTTCAGAGAGTTCTTCGCCAATGCCCAACTGAATCCCAATGCACACCTCATCAAAGGGGTGATTTGCGGTTATCGAATCGAGGAAATAGACAATACACTAACACGACAGTCGCGGTATCTGGATAAGCTGGTGGATGAACTTGCCAAAGGCAGGAAGATGGAAAAGATCCTGCGTTCGGAAAAATAACTATATTGAAATTGTTTTGTACAGTTTTTGGCTTCGGAATCTTTACGATGGGGCTAATTGACCGCCATGATCAAATTCTTCAGGGAAACAAGGCAAAAATGAGAACCTATGAAAAAGACCAAAAAGATACTTCTATATACCGCGCTGGTACTGCTACTTCTGATAGGTTGGGGATACTTTAATATTTGGCGATCCCCGAACTTTTACATGGAACAAAACAATTGTAAAGCCTTCGAAGAGATCCTGTCCATGAAGGATTACGGCAACCTTAGCGACTTCCACGAGCGACCGTATATTTATAAGACAGACAAGGTCCTGGTCTTCGGGTCGGAACACACCAAAGACCCCTCCCACCCTCAGTTGCAAACCATGGAAGAAGCTTATGATGAATTTCAACCCACTGTGATTATGGTTGAAGGCCGACTAGGTTTTCTTATTCCTTATGCCATGGATCCCGTGAAGCAATTCGGGGAAATGGGTAAGGCCGCCGCCCTTGCTAAAAGCGATGGTATTCAACTCTATTCCTGGGATCCGCCGAAAAGTGATTTGCTGGATGGACTGAAACAAACCTTTAGTCCCGAACAGATAGCAATAAAAGAAATCCTCACACCCTATTTCGGCAACCTTCGTTTCGGTAAACCGGATTCTCCTGAAGCATTTATTGAAGCGTATATGTCGCGTGCGCAGTGGCTGGGGGTTCAGGACATGATCAATTCAGTAGAAGACATCGATCAAATCTGGAAACGCGACTTTCCTTCGGAAAAGGACTGGCGTGACATCAGTGACCAATGGGGGCTTCCGGGCTATCTCGGACAGATCGCCGACCAATCCAATTACCTTCGGAACCAACACCTTGTGTGCGCCATTCAGAAGTTAAAGGAACAGGGAGAGCGCGTTTTTGTGGTGTGCGGAAGTAGTCATGCAGTGTGTATTGAGAATGCTCTCAGTGGCCTTTGATCTGCATGGGCAGATGTAACAATTTTGAATCTTCAACAACTAACCAACATGAAAAAACTCCTTCTGATCAATGCAATAGTCTGGGCTGCCTTAATCATTGTCGCCTCTATCCTGTTCAAGGATGTTCCCGAATACAATTATTTCTTCCTGGGTCTGGTCTTTGCGGCCGGGCTTATGAACAGCCTAATCTATTCCCACTCCAGGAAATCTGAGCGCAGCCGGTGTTAAGATTTGTAGTTCCCGTTGAAGTCTGCTAACTTTAGCAGGAACAATAACCAATGGGCGGATCAAATATCGAGGTACAACCTCCTGCAAATCGTACCATACTCTGGATAAAAAGGATGATCACCCTGGTCTTTGGGGTGGTCGTCTGGTATCTCCCGATTCCCTGGGACCTAACACCAAATACATGGCATCTGTTTGCCATATTCATTACGGCGATACTGGGTGTTTTACTCGAAGCCTTGTCTATTTTTACGGCTTCAATTATCGCACTTGTGGCTGTGGTCCTACTGCGTGTACTTCCACCTGAAAAAGCATTTTCAGGATTCTCCGAGAGTTTTATACTTCTTATTCTTGCTGCGTTCCTGGTAGCAAAAGGCGTGATCAAGTCGGGATTAGGAAGACGAATCGCCTTTATGCTTATCCGTCGGTTTGGGCGCTCCACCCTTAACCTGGGCTATTGCATCGTAGCCACTGATACCATACTGGGGCCTGCCATTCCAAGCAATACGGCACGTTCCGGTATCCTATACCCGATTACCCATGCGCTGGCATTGGACACGGGCTCGCTTCCAACAAAAGAAAGCAGGAGGAAAACGGGTAGTTACTTGATGATGACGGCCATTTCCGGGCATACGATCAGCTCGGCGTTGTGGTTTACCGGTATGGCAGCAAACCCTGTGGGTGCAGGTATTGCAGCCGAGTTCGGGGTGAATATGAATTTTGGGAACTGGTTCTTCGTTGCCTCGGTTCCCTGTCTAATTGCTCTTATCGCAATACCTTATATCCTTTACAGACTTTACCCTCCGGAAGATAAATACACTCCTGATGCTCCGGGAATGGCACGCAAGGCTCTAGATGATATGGGGCCCATGAGTAAGCAGGAATGGATCATGGGGATTACTTTCTTCGGAATGATATTGCTGTGGGCACTGTCGCCCGTTCTGAACATCAACCTTGCCATAGTGGCCTTCCTTGGACTGTCCATCCTTATCCTGTCCAATGTTTATTCCCTGGACGACATAAGGTCAGGTGCCGGGGACGCCCTGGAAACTTATGTATGGTTCGCTATCCTTTATATGATGAGTACGGCCCTGAACGATATGGGCTTCATGAAAACACTGGGAGAACAGATCGCCGTTTATATAGGGGATTTCAATTGGATCACGGCATATATCTTCTTAACGGTGCTCTACGTACTGATCCACTACCTGTTTGTTAGTCAGACAGCCCACCTGCTGGCATTATACGCCGTTTTCCTGCAGGTAGCCGTCAATGCTGAAGTCCCTGCCGCCCTGATGGCCTTTATGCTTTCTTTCGCCACCAATTATTTTGCGGTCATTACTCCGCAGGCGTCCAGTTCCAACGTACTCTTCGCAGGGAGTGGTTATCTGCCTTCCAGGGATATCTATAAGCAGGGTGCTATTATCACCGTTCTGAATACTATCATCTTCCTGCTGGCGACGCCCTGGATCCTTTGGGCTTCGTCATAATAGTTGAGTAGGTTAATAGCCCATGGGTTTAATTGTTGATTTGCACATGTCAGTTCGAGTGCCGAACGTAGTGAGGTGTATCGAGAACGGTTTTAGCGATAACCACTTTTCGATTCATCCACCTTTGGCAGACACCGTAGTGACAATTCTGACTCCCCTGATCATTCCTTCAACTCCCTTACCAACTCATCAATATCTACTTCACGAGGGGCGGGAATGAACAACTCCTCGGTATTGGTGAGGGTGCGATCGGTATAGTAGTATACCAGTCCGAGTCCATGGAATGGTTTTTCAAGTTTCCAAACCTTGGTCAAACCGGACAACGGGTAATCCCAGTTATGGAAGATACCATTCACATAGGCGTATTTCCTGCCGATAAGCACCTGGCCATCTCCCTTAAGGTTCCTGCTTTTGTAATAAACCGGCATTCCGAATGCAAATATGGCGAGTACCGCGATCAACGCGAACATCACAATGGCCATAAAACCTTTGCCATCTTCCATGAACAAAATAAAACCTCCGAATATCAGTACGATAAGTACGGTGGTCACCGTGAACATCACCCTGTTTTTTTGTTTCTCAAAACGTACGGTGTTCTCGGCATAGGCTTGTTTCTCGCTCTCATCCAGACTCCATGAAGCCAGCAGGCTTTCCCCGGTTATCAGTCGCTTTAGTTTTTTGGCCCTCCCCCTGAACATCAGCGCAACTATAATGGCGACAATGAACAGAAAGAAGCTTAAGAACAACACCGCCGGATGCACTGGAAACACTTCCAGATCCAAGAATGCCAGGATCATTACCACCAGGAGGATCCCTGCGATGATCAATGACCATTTCACAATCCCCACCTGGCTGTTCTTCACCTTCATTGTGCTGTTTATCTTCGAAAGTTGTGAGGTAGAAATGTTTTTACGTGCGTTCATCGTTTACTGCTTTAACGTAATTTATAACCACATTTTGCGCAAAAATTATTGTCGGATTCCACTTCGGAACCACAGTCCGGGCAAAAGTTTATTTCCTTTTCTTCTGAAGGTTCATCTTCATCGAAATCAATATCTATCATGCAGTTCTCCAGGGTTCCATTCCGAAGTAACACCGGGTATTGGTAACCTTCCAGATCGAGGTACGGACAATTGTCGATACTGTCCTGAAGTTCCAGGGTTCGATCACCAACCGAGATCCACTTCAGCTTTCCTTGTGTGATCCATTTGGCGAGGTCAAAATTATAATCGCCAGTCTCTTCGAAAGTACTCCCCATTACTGCAGCGCCGTCCGCATCTTCCGCCAGGTAAGAATCGGTTCCCCAGGTGTTGATCCTCTCGATCTCGTAGCTTCTGTCTTTTGAAAAATAAACAACTACATAGGCATCGTACAAACCGATCTTCACGTAAGACAACACCGCACAGATGTCGTCGTTCTCAAGGAGTCTCGGAGACACCCACGGTACTGCCGGTCCGGGTTTCACAATAAAAGGAATATCCGGCGGGTTCCCCAGGATATTCACACTTCCCGTAAGAGCGAAATACGTTTCCATTTGTTCTTCAATAAGCCTGAGAGGATTCTCTGCATCCCACCAGGGCCCATCCAAGCCATCGGTATCGCATGAGAAGATGAGGGTTTCCTCCGTGAACGGACAGCGGGAGATCTCGATACGTGCCAATCCATTTGTGTACGCTTCGGAAATTGTTTCCAGTTCTGCCTGCGTTTTATCGTGCTCAAGCTCCAGTTCGGCCAGCATCCCATCATTTTCGGAGCTGTCGTCCATTTCATCTCTTAGTTCTTCCAATCGGGTTCTGAGTTGAATGATTTCAGCAATCAACTTATTTCTCTCCTCTATGGTAAATTCGGCTTCCCTCATAATTGTCTTGTTATGCTGCTCCTTTGTAATAGACTGTTTTCAGTTTCACACCTCCTTCGGTTCCCGGTTCGAATTCAACGAGCGGCTCCCCTCCTTTAGAGTGACCTTTGGCGATCTTTTCGTAAATACCCTTGTTTACTTTGACGTCCTTCGAACTGCCGGTTTTCATGTATTCCCACCACAGGTGCGCCCCGTGTTCCACGTTGGTCACGCCTGAATCAACCAGGTGCTTGATCGCCCTGTTGTATTGAGCCCTTGTGAGTCGCTCCCCGTTCGGACCACGGATATCAAAAATATCCACATCACCTGTGAACGGTTTGCCTGTTTTCTTACAGTGAACCACTCCATTTTTTACAAAAAGCTTTCCGTCGTCGGTATATTTCTTAATGTGAGCCTTCTGGTTCTGCCACTCCCTGTGTCTTTGTTTAAAGCGTTTGATCACCGCATCCCGTTTGGCTGGCGACAGGTTCTTCATGGCAGCTTTGTTGAACTTTGGTTTGAAGCTACCCACCTTGCCGATATTGCCTTTCTTCGCTCCAATGTAGGTGTCGAGTTCACTTATGGTCTTGTTCTTGACGAACATCTTCTTGGCCACGGCCTGGCCTAATTTCAATAGTCTGCGGGCAGCCGCATTCGTAGGCCGGGTAATGATCTTGATATTCAGCTTATTGGCGATCCGTTGTATCGCCTTCATACTACCGCTGGTATAGCCACTTACATCCGGCGGGTGATTGGCCCGTTCGTAATCCCCTTTCCCCTTCCTGATCTTTTTAGCGATCTCTTTCTTTTTGGCATCCGCTGCTTTTTGGGCCTGCTGTTTCATTACCTTACCATGCAGGAATCTTATGATCGCCTCATCTCTAAGCTGTCTCGCTGTGAATTTAGCGGCTTCGGGTACGGAACCCAATCTCTTATAGGCCAGGGCGAAAGTGGCCACCGCATAGATAGCCCATACCTTGATCTTGTTCCCTTTGTAGACCTTTTCGATGGTTTGTGTGCTTATCATCCGACCTTTGGCAGCACTCCAGATCATTTGCTTATAGGTCTCTATTTGGGCATCGACATATTCGTCAACGGATTTACCTTCAATAGCCATCTTATAACCCGTGAGAGCAGTTTCCTTGAAAGCGCTTGCCGCAAAACCGGCGAAAGTGCCCGTATAGGTTGCCACCACTACCTGGAAGGCGATATCGCCCATCCAAACCACCCATTCCAGGGTATCGATAATGGCCGAATGCCAGTTCGCAATTGCCAGGTAGCCGTCACGTTTATTGATCATGAGGTCGTGGGCAGCACTCCATATCTTCCTTCGGAATTCCACCATACCCTCGATATCCATCTTGTACTTATGTCGCTCCAGCAGTTCCAGAAGCTGCTTTCGTTGATCCGATTCCGGAACCAAATAGATCGCCTTGATACAGTTTTGATAGGCCTCTCGCCATTCGGGGAACTTCTCTCCTATTCCGTAGGTCTTTACTTTGATCTTTATGATCTTTTCGAAGGCTTCCGGACGATCCGTATTCTCCACCGGGGCTGTTACCTTGTACACTAGCTCATGCTCATCACCGAAACCTGGCAACTTCTCTGATGCCCTGTAGGAATACCTTGCATGGGGGATTGTTGTAACCAGGCTATCAAAGGCGAATTCGGTCTGAAGGGCCTTGTCGATATTCTTATGTGCCAGTTCATTACCCTGTAACTCAAAGTTCAGGGCCTCCAAAGCGATCGTATCAACTTCCAGTTTGTTCGTGTTCTTATCAAGGTAGTACAAACTGAATTCCAGTTCCTTCTCAATGTCACCTTTTGCCTGGAAAGCGATCTCGCCGTTCTTATCCAGCCCTTTGGTGATATAGAGCCCTTCGTGGGAAACATAGACATAAAGATGTCGTTCAAGAGGCTCTTCGTCCTTTTGTTGTGCGGAGATCACTAATTTTTTCTGAAGGGATTGCTGATCTTCTGAAGGAAGTAGCTCTGGCCCCACCAAGGTGATCTTAGCCTTAGTGTCGGAAACTTTCATAACTGATACTAGCGACAATGGAGTATCCGGATCACCGTCGTCTGTTTGATAAGAGGCTTTGAAATTCCATGGTTCGCTTCCGTCGCATCCTTCAATGAATGCATCGAAATCGATCTCCGTCTTCTCTCCCGAAGCAGTGAAGTTAAGGTCATGGGTATCAACACTGGTGTCTATCTTACAGTCCAGTAATTTGATCTCAACGTCTTCATGAAGTACTTGTTCGTCCTTTTCTACCTTTTCCATGGATACAGAGATCATTACCGATTCCGGCGGATGTGAAACTGCCGCGTTGGCATCGGGATCGGAAGCCTCGATATTGATGGCTTTCCAACCGTCCTCCTCAACAGCTTCCGACAGATCCAGCCAGTCGCTGTGCCCCTTGAATTCGATTTCCTTTGTTAGATCGGGCATATCATCACCTCGCTCATCCACAACCTTGGCGTAGCAACCCAGTTTCAATCCCAGGTTTGGACGAAGGCTCCTTTTATTGCCGGGGGTGGTTTTTACAAGTAATTTCTTTTCAGTACTGGCTTTGATAAGCACTTCGGCTTTGTGATTGCTTCCCGCTGCCGATGCGAATACGGTTATCCTGAATTCGTTATTCTGGGGCTTACCTAAAAGAGTAAGTGTGCTGTTAAGTGTTCCAACCGTTGTGAAAGGCATGATCTTCAATGCTCTTTCCGAATTCTGAACCCTTATATTGGCAGTGACCATCTTCTTATCCTTTTCGGTCACTCTCCAGACCTTGGCCTCAAGGGTTTGTGGTTTCTGAAGGTCGAGGGCAAATTCATTCTGGTTCAACTGAAGGACGTAATAGGTTTGCTTCTTCTTCTGCTCTTGTTGTTTTGCTTGTTTTTGTGGCTTCTGTGGTTTAACCGGCTGTTTTTTCGGTTTCGATTTGGTTAGAAGTTTTGCAAGTCCGATGACCGAAGCGATCACTACCGCACCGATAACCACCACCCAGATGATGCCATCGTTGTCTGATGTTGCCGGTGGAGTTGTTGGCGATGGGGAGTTGGAAATACTGAATTCCAGTTCCTGCACATGACGGAACATAAGGTCCTGGTACTGGCTAAATGTAAGTGGACTCTTGTCCTTGATATAATTCACCCCCGACTTAATAAAGACACCCAGGTCGTCATTCAGAAAAATAAAATAACGATAATTAACATGTACCGGATCCGACCTGTCCGCATAATAGATCGTATTCCGTCCACTAATCACTCCGGTTTGCACATTCGGGGCACGGTTGTTAGGGTATTTACTTTTGAAGTACGCCTCCTGGCTTAGCATGCTGTTGTTCTGCTGCATATACACCTGGGCCGCCTGCACATATTCAGGATATTCAAAATTGTTCACATAATCGCTGTAAAAATAACTTGAAGGGCCACCTGTAGCACCGATCATGATCCCTCCCGTGTTCGTAGCATAATTCAGGTATAGCTGAGGTTCATCTTCCCCTTGGCCGAGACGGATCCTGCTCGTATAATAGATCGAATAGTTGGTGTCTGTCGACCTGGGGTCGTAGATCCAGGAATCATCCAGGTTACCGGGGTGCGTAATGCTAACAGTTTGGGCTTCAGACAGAGATGTATATAAGAAAGCCAGTAAAAAGAGTAGATAGAATTGTAGAGAAGCGGATCTTTTCATGGAGCAAGTTTTAACCCGACACATACAGCGAAAGGCCATGCGAATTCATCTTATAAACGGAACTCACATAAGCCTTTATAAAACTAACTGACATCTAAAATTTAGGCAATGATATTCATCAGATGTGAGAGATTTTTTTCACAAATTATGGCGATATTCAGACTCTATAGACGAAGACCGTGAGAATTTTCAAAAATCCTGCGGAAGAATTTCAAGTCCTATTTATAGTATCTTTAGATCAGCGGGTATCCGTTATTTGTTTATTGTATATCTCCAGATGAAGGACCTCAATTATATTTTCCTGCTACTCGCACTGGTGGCCGAAGTTATTGGCACCATCGGCGGATTTGGGTCTTCGGTATTTTTTGTACCGTTGGGAAATTTCTATTTCGATTTCTATTCGGTCCTCGGCCTTACGGCACTGTTCCACCTCTCCAGTAATCTCAGTAAGATCTTCCTGTTTCGAAAAGGACTGGATAAAAAATTACTGCTCACCATCGGCTTGCCGTCAGTTATTTTTGTGATCATTGGTGGCTACTTATCAAAACTCTTTCAAACTAATTACCTCGAACTCATCCTGGGGATCTTCCTTGTAGTATTTAGTCTGCTATTCATCATCTTTAAGAACCTGGTAGTACGTCCCAAGACAAAAAATGCGGTGATCGGTGGTTCGATCTCAGGATTTTCCGCAGGTTTCCTCGGTACCGGGGGCGCGATCCGGGGCCTTACAATGGCCGCCTTCAACCTGGAAAAGAGCGTATTTATTGCCACATCTGCCTTTATTGATTTCATGATCGATTTCTCACGAACCTTCGTATACTATAGCAACGGTTATATAAAGGGTGAGGAACTGAAATACGTACCCTTCCTGTTTGTGATAGGATTAGTTGGCACCTACTTCGGAAAGCGAATTTTACATTTTATTCCGCAGGAAAAATTCAGAAAGTTGTCGCTCTTCTTTATACTAATCATCGGAATAGTCACTATCTTTAAGATGATAATGAACTAGCCTTGTCAAAAGGTCGTTTATTTTACTGAAATGAATGGTCTTTCAGGTTAAGATTTGTTTCAGAAATGAAAGAATTAGACCAACTCATAAAGGATTTCCAGAGCCTGGAATCGAGTGACTTGCTGCTGCAACTCGCACAGTTCCTCGTATGGACACTGTTTATTATTTTCATAACCTGGCTCATTCGAAAGGGGATCACCAGAACGGTTACCGACAACACCATGCGATATCGTGCGCGTAAGGCCGTCAGACTTCTTAGTTACACGCTTATCATCCTCCTTGCCGTTATTACCTTTACAGGTAAGGTTCAGTACTTCACTATCGCCATAGGTCTTCTCAGTGCAGGCCTGGCATTCGCACTTCAGGAAGTGATCCTGAGTATCGCTGGCTGGATCGCGATCTTCGTTTCAAAAATATACAAACCGGGGGATCGTATAGAGATCAACAACGTGAAAGGTGATGTGATCGATATTAGTATCACAAAAACCACTTTGATGGAGATCGGACAATGGACGAACAGCGATAATTACAGTGGCCGGATCGTCCAGGTGAGTAATGCCGCGGTTTTTAAAGGCAATGTTCATAATTATTCCACCGACTTCCCCTTTGTTTGGGACGAGCTTAATCTACCTGTCAAGTACGGTTCGGATATTCAAATGGCACAAGGTATTATGTTGGACAACGCCCGGTCGATGCTCGCTGAATATACCGCATTCGCTAAGGAACATTGGAAGAAAATGGTGAAGAAGTACCTCATCGAGGATGCCAACGTGGAACCTACCCTTTCTGTGAAACTAACCGACAACTGGATAGAATTCAACCTGCGCTATGTAGTTGATTACAAGAAAAGAAGATTAACGAAAAGTAATCTGTTCAAACAAATACATGAGGCGGTGAATGCCACGAATGGCAAAGTATCACTGGCATCGGCTACCTTTGAGCTGGTGGGACTTCCTGAGCTACAACTTGATATAAAACAGCGACCCTAGTTTATAAATCAACTAAAGTTTAAACATTCAAACACAGACATATGAAGATAGACCTTGGCGCCATTTTTAATGAGTATTATACTGAACTGAGTAACTTCTTACCCCAGATCATCACTGCAATTATTGTAATCGTACTTTTTGTACTACTGGGTAAATTGTTTTATAATATTCTTGGCAAACGAATTCAGCGGAAATGGGAAGACAGCATAATCTCCAATTTTGTCTCCCAGTCTGTGAAATGGTCGTTCTACGCCTTTGGTGTCATCATAGCTCTGAACATCGTTGGATTTGGGGGTGTGGCAGGGAGCCTGGTTGCCGGTGCAGGTATAGGTGCCATCGTCATAGGATTCGCTTTCAAGGACATAGGTGAGAATTTTCTTTCGGGCATTATCCTGGCCATTAAAAGGCCTTTCGAAATAGGCGATATCATTGAGGTGGATAGCCAGAAAGGAAAGGTGGAGGATTTGGATCTTAGGCTCACACATCTTCGGAATTTTGAGGGGAAGGACATTTATATTCCCAATGCCACTATCATTAAGAATACATTGGTCAATTACACTAAGGATGGATTCCTTCGAATAGACTTCAGTATTGGGATCGCACCCGAATGTTCCCTGGATGTGGCGCGCGAACTTATCATGGATTACTTCGGAACAAATAAAGAGGTGCTGAATACACCTGCTCCCTACGTCCTGGTTAAGGAATTGGGCGAATTCACGACCGACCTGCAAGTATTGTTCTGGGTGGACATCATGTCGAACAAAACGTTGCCAGACAGCTATCTTGGTCACACCATCCGAAGTAAGGTAATTGCCGACATTAAGGGAATCCTGGACAGTAACGGTATTCAGATGCCATCACAAGTACTGGAACACAAAATGTACAGGGATGGTGAAATCCGTGTTTCAATTCCGAAGGAAGAAAACTCCAATTGATATGAGCTAAAAATAAACACCCCGGCGAATGCCAAGGTGTTTAGGTGAATTCTGTTATGCGTTGTCTTAATCAATTTAAAAATACTCCTTGCGGACAGGTTTTATTTATCTGTCCTCACAGGGCGCACTTCCAGCATCGGACTCAACCTGCTTCGATGACCGGCAATTACCATGGGTAAAACCAAGGCGGATCGTCGAGAATCTCTAGATAACTGTATCCGTTTTCGTGTCCAGCGCATATTCTGCTATTAATTCTACAAAATCCTGTGAACTGATCATTCCCACAATCTTACCATCGTCCATAACCACCAGGTGGTGTACTTTGTGCTTCAGCATATTCTTCGCCGCACATTGGGCACTGGTGTTTGTTGGGATCACATGTACCCGGCCTGGTTTCAGGATCTGTTCAACAGTTTGATAATCATTCAATTCGTGGCACAGATCGGTAGCCGTAACAATACCGCGTATATTCATGGCCCCCAGTGGGATCGCTTCTACGATTGGTATAGCGTGAATTCCTTCGCGTCGCATCAGGGTGCGAATCTCTCCAACGGTCGTATTTCCCGCAGCGGTAAGCACCGATGTGGTCATAAAGTCTTTTACCTGTATACGCATAACTTCAGTTTTTATGTTAATCGGGCGGCTCTCCGCCGGTCGATCCTAAGTTCAGGCGTGCTCCAATACCAATTGTTTCTCAACATCGTATGGGAACACATTTTCCATTCCTTTGGTAATAGCTTCTTCGTTCAACGGCAACAAATGGTGATACCTCTCGGGTAAGGATTCTTCCAGACCCTTCAGCACGTTCTTAATGGTCACTACCGGCCGGATCTTCAGAAATCCTCCAAGTAATATCATGTTGAAAACTTTTTTGTTGCCCATCTCTGTGGCGAGTCGGTACCCGTCAACCTGGAAGATCCGGATGTCCTTCCGGGTTGGATGGTGTGTGATTCCGTTAGGGTCGTAAATCAGGATTCCACCCGGTTTCACAGCTTTTTCGAATTTATCCATGGATTGCTGGTTCAGGATAATGGCCGTGTCGTACACTTTGAGATAAGGTGAACTGATACGGTCGTCACTAAGTATCACTGTCACGTTAGCCGTACCTCCGCGCATCTCGGGTCCGTAGGACGGCATCCAGCACACCTCTTCTCCCTGAAGCATTCCCGCGTAGGCTAAGATCTTACCCATGGACAGAACACCTTGTCCACCAAATCCCGCAATAATCATCTCTTGTGTCATGCTGATTGTTTTAATATTCCATTCACTTTGATATCTCCCAGTGGATAGTATTGGAACATATGTTCTTCCATCCATTGGTTCGCGTCGTTCGGGCTCATCTTCCAACCTGAATTACAGTTGGAAACGATCTCCACAAATGAAATTCCTTTATTCAATCGTGTATTCTGAAAGGCCTTCATGATAGCCTTCTTCGCTTTGCGAACATGTTTATGGGTGTGCACCGACTGCCTTGTAACATAATAGGTTCCCGGCAGGTTGGCGACCAATTCACTCATTTTGATAGGTGATCCCATCGATTCGATCTCCCTGCCGTACGGAGAGGTCGAGGTTCGCATTCCTTCAAGGGTGGTTGGAGCCATCTGGCCGCCTGTCATCCCATAAATACCGTTGTTGATAAATATGATCACTATATTCTCGCCCCTGTTACAGCAGTGGATGGTCTCGGCGGTTCCGATAGCCGCGAGGTCTCCGTCTCCCTGGTATGTAAAGACGTATTTTTCGGGCCATGTCCTGGCGATCCCTGTTGCTACCGCCGGAGCACGTCCGTGGGCTGCCTGGGTCATATCCACATTCATGAAATCATAGGCAAATACAGAGCATCCAACCGGTGCCACGCCTATGGTGTCTTCCACTATACCCAATTCATCCACCACTTCCATAGTGATATTATGCGCCGTTCCATGCCCACATCCCGGACAGTAGGTCAGGGTGGTATCGGTCATAAGTCCGGTCTTACAATAGACTTGGTTCTCGGGTCGTATGATGTCTAATACTTCCATCTTTCACGATTTTTTGTTCTAACGCTTCCAAAATTTCTTCAGGAGTATGTATGATACCACCTGTTCGTCCGAAATGCTCCACGGGAACTTTGTGTTCAACAGCGAGTCGGACGTCATCTACCATCTGGCCGGTGCTCATCTCAACACTGAGGATACCTTTAACTTGATCGGCTAATGCGGCCAACGGGCGATTTGGGAACGGGAAGAGCGAGATAGGCCGTAATAACCCTACCCTGATACCTTTTTCCCGTGCCAGTTCGACGGCCTTTTGAGCGATCCGTGCACTGGAGCCATAGGCCACGATGAGGTATTCGGCATCGTCGCAGAAGATAGTTTCATAACGCGTGTCTTCTTCTGCCATGCGTTCGTACTTACGTTTAAGTTTCAGAACACGTTCCTCCATTTGTTCCGGTTTGAGGTAGAGCGAGGTTACGATATTTCGCTCTCGTCCTTTCTTTCCACTAAGGGCCCAGTCGTCGTACTTTTCTTTGATCTCAGCATCGGTAAGACGTTTTTGTTGATCCTTCAATACGACCTTCTCCATCATCTGGCCAATTAATCCGTCCGAAAGGATCATTACCGGTGTTCTGTATTTGAAAGCCATCTCGAAGGCATCCGAGACAAAGTCGGCCATTTCCTGTACCGAAGCCGGTGCGAGGACGTACATATGATAGTCGCCGTGACCC
>JAUIIU010000056.1 GCA_030431695.1 Bacteroidia bacterium
CCGAAGGAATACCGTGTTTTTTCCTATGAAATTTTGAGTTTATAATTTCGAATAATTGTACTTTTGCGGTATAAATTACAATTATGGCATTTACCAATTTATTTGAGAGTGGAGAGAGATCCAGAAAGCTTAGCCACTTTGCGTCAATGATGCGTATGGCACGTGTGGATGGTGATCTGAATGAAGGAGAGAGTTTGTTGTTGAAACGATTTGCGAGCAAACTTGACGTTACCGATGAAGAGTACGAAAAGATAAATAAGAATCCCAACATCTACCCGATGGAGCCATCCAATTCGGCTGATGTGAGACTGGAACGAATGCTGGACCTTTTCAAAATGATCTTTGCCGATAACGAGATCGATGACGAAGAACGACAGTTGATAGAACGTTACGCGATCGGGCTGGGATACACTCAGGAGTTGGCGACCAAGCTTATCAACAAATCGATCAAGATATTCCAGGGTGGACTGGACCTTGAGGATTACCGATACCTGTTAAACAGAAAATAGATCTTACAAATTAGTATTAGCGGATGAGCTGTTCAATAGATTTGAATAGCTCATTTTTTGTATAGGGCTTTGGAAGAAATGCCGATGCACCAGCCTTCAGAACAGCTTCCTGCTGTGCTTTGAAAGTGCTTCCGCTGGCGATAAGTACCGGCAATCCGGCAATACTCTCCGCTTCGCTGGATCGTAGTTTCTCGATGAACACTTCAGCTTTCATGTCGGTCAGGACCGATTTTAGCACCACGAGGTTATACCTGTTACTCTGAAGCAGGTCCAGGGCGTGTTCCCCGTTTAGTGCCATTTCAAGAATATAACCCTTATCATTGTTCAGGAACATCTTCATCATGAGCATCTGGTTCGTGGTCTCGTCCTCGATCACCAATATCCGTTTACTCAACAGTATGCCGCTTCCTTTCGGGACCGTTTTGGTCTTCCTTCCTTCCGGCCGTATTTCAAAAGGGTAAACACAGGTGAACACGCTACCCATACCAACTGCACTGGTAACTTTCACTGTCCCGTTAAGTGATTCGGTGAGGTCCTTCACGATCTTCAATCCCAATCCCTCTCCGATAGGCTTAAGCTTATTTACTTTCAGCTGGAAGTATGAGTCGAAGATATGATCCAATTCATTCTCGGGTACACCTGCGCCGCTGTCGGAGATCACAAATTGAACTTTACAATGCTTCTTGGTCTTTTCCAGGGCCTTGATGTACATGGAAATGTGGCCATCTTCAGTATTTCGGAACGCATTCTCAAGAAGATTGAACATGATCTGGTTGAGCCTTGCGGGATCTCCGATAAGTTTCTTAGGAACCTTGTTATCAAGAGTGACGTTGAACTGTACCTGCTTGTCATGATATTTTAACTGGAAGTGATTGTGCAGGTTGTTCACAATATGGCCCAGGTTGAAGTTCACATTCTTTATATCCAGTACCCCGCGTTCGATCTTGGAAATATCCAGCATATCATCCATTAGGATCTTGAGGTGAGTACCGGTACGCTGCATGACCTTCAGGGTTTCGTTCTGGTCGTAGTCGAGCTTGGTTTCTTTCAGTAGTTCCATGAACCCTAACAGGTTGTTCAATGGATTCCGGATTTCATGATTCAGGTTTGCAAGGAAACCGTTTTTGAATTCTTCCTTGGCTTCAAGCAGTTGTTTTTCGAAGGCGAGTTTGTTCTTTGCGATAGAGGCTACGTTCTTCTCCTGAACGAGGGGTTGAGAGGCTTCGTAATGTTCGGTGAAATCGAAAAGCAGCAAGTACAGCTTGTTGTCTTTCCTCATAAAATCAACATCTACGATCTTAGGAACCTCGTGATTGTCGATGTTCACACATGGAAAGTTCAGCGTGTCTTTAACCGCTGATAGTAAAGGAAGAACACCTTCAAAGAATGGGTGTAATTCACCAACAGAACTTCCCTCGGGCATAGCGAATATTGCGTCATCACTCGAAAGGACTTTCCCAGAGTCATCTATCTCTACTTCCTGTATCCTGGAATTCAGGAGGTTGATTTTCAAACTGTCGCTCATATTATTAGGTTCGTTCGGCCATATCCAGGAAAAGTTCTTCTACCTTATCCCCGGTCTTCGCACTTGTGAAATAGCAATTATTGAATACTTCGGAATTGAAGAAATCCCGGTTGAAATCATCTGTGAAAAGGTCCGATTTATTCCCGACCAGGCATACCGGGACCTCCTTATGGTGCTGTTCGAGGTAATTCATTTCAGCCTGGATGTCCTCGTAGGTTTCCTGGCGCATCACGTCGAATACATAAATGAATCCGTGACTTCCCAGCAGGTAGGAACTGCGTGCTTTTTCAATTGAATTGTTCCCCTCAATATCCCAAATGATCAGTGTAACCTTCTCATCACCAATGGTTACATCCTTCTTCTTCACATGAACTCCAACGGTTACCAGGTAATCCTCACTGAACGCACTGTCCACATACCTTCTCACCAAGCTGGTCTTTCCGACTCCAAAATGCCCTAACAATACAATTTTCTTTACAGCCGCCATACTTTCATTATTCGGTTAGTACTATTGATCTGATTGGAGAGTTTCCCTACAAATAGAATAAAAAGAAAGGTGTAAATCAACTATTTCCCCCTATTTTTTGGTTCTTTCCAAATGTTTGGCGAGAATTTCATCCACTGCTTCCTTGGACAAAGAAGTGATCTTAGAAGTTAGCTTATTCGAAAGTTCAAGCAATTCGTTCTCAAGCTCGTTTTCGAAGCTTCTTGTGTAGTTTCCTGAAACGACAACGGCGATGTAGTAGGAAAAGAAATTCTGAATATGGATGGTATACAACTCGTATTCTATCGCCTCCAGGTTTTGATTGCCACCACCGAAGGCATCTTCCACGAAACTCTTAATAGCCGTTAACATACCGGAGATCATGTCCTTGTCTATGGTTTCTGTCTTGCTGTAATTTCCGAGAAGAATTCCCGATCCTTTTTCAATGATGAAGATCTCGTCCACTTCAGGGGTGTTGGATTCGGCCAGGATGATGTCACTTTCCTTCACACCTGTGAACATAGCTCGTAGCTTGCGTTTGAGTGTTGCAAAAGAAAAGGTATTGTTGACCTTCTTATTGATATTCTCGGAGAGCAATTTTATCTCATTCTGAATATACCGCTTGATCATTTTCCCCATGATGGGATAAAGTGCTTCCACCACCTGGTCCTTGGAGTTCTCTATCTGTTCTTTTAAGGTGCGGGTGATAGTAGGCCCCAGGGTTGTGGGGATCTCTTCAACAAAAGCATCCAGTTTTTGCTCAATGATGGGGTCCACTTTCTTAGACAACTTCTCCCTTTTTTCGAGAGTTTCGGTCAGGGTGTCCAGGCGTTGAGAAACCGCACGAGCTACTTCCCTGTCGTCGATCAACAGGATCTCCCGAAGTAATTTCAGTTTGTTCTCATCCTCCTTCACCATAACGTGGATATTCCGCAGAAGGGATTTCTACGAACTGATCTTTTCGCCCAAACTGATAAGCAGTTTTCCGAGTTCCTTACGATCCAATTTCTCTTCGGAAAGAGCCTCTGCCCTTGCATTCAGGGAGTCTTCAAGATCGGTGATGCGGATATTGACATCCGTACTGAGAGAATCGATGGATTGCATGAGTTCTTCGCGCACCTCGTCTATGTATGCCTCGAGGGCTTTCTTCTTAGTGTCAAGGTCCTTTTTCAGCGTGTCGAACTCGCTGTCGTATTGTTCGATATTCTCCCCGAAGATCAGGTTCTTGATCGCTTCGATCTTTGAACTGGAATCCATGTTCACCTTTTTATCTTTATCTGAATTTTTTTGTGCCATATCCGGTAATTAGGTGTTGATGCTTATTTATAAATTTATGAAAAAATCGGCCAAATCGACTATTTTTTCAACTGCTCAGCATGCTGCATGAACTCTTCGGCCTTATTCACCATGTTTATGCTGCCGCAGATAAAGGGTACCCTTTCATGAAGTTCGGCAGGTTCGATATCAAGGATTCGCTTAAATCCGTTACTGGCCTTGCCTCCGGCCTGTTCGGCAATAAATGCCATGGGATTACACTCGTAAAGCAGACGGAGTTTACCTTTAGGGTTCTTGGCAGTGCTGGGATAGATATAAATTCCTCCCTTGATCATATTCCTGTGGAAATCCGAGACCAGGGATCCTATATATCGCGAAGTATACGGCCGATCTTCTTTCTCTTCCTGGCAGTATTTAATGTAGTTCTTAACACCCTGCGGAAAGTGAACGTAGTTCCCTTCGTTCACCGAATAGATAGAACCGTCCTCAGGAAAGGTCATATTAGGGTGTGAGTGATAATAGGTCCCGATGGCCGGGTTCAGTGTAAATCCATTAACACCATGTCCGGTTGTATAGACGATCATAGTCGATGTGCCATAGATGATATACCCGGCTGCAACCTGGTTCCTGCCGGGCTGGAGGAAATCTTCCAGGGTAACCGGTGTTCCTGAAGGAGTTATCCTGCGATACACCGAAAAGATGGTTCCCACCGAAACATTAACGTCTATATTCGAAGAACCATCCAAAGGATCGATCAGTACCACATATTTGTTATCATGATTCTGGTTACGCCCTTTGATCGTGATGAAATCGTCCTCCTCTTCACTTGCAATCCCGCATACGATCTCACGATTGGTCAGGGTTTTTATAAAGGCTTCATTAGCGTACACATCGAGTTTTTGCTGACTCTCTCCCTGTACATTGGTATCTCCCGCTGCCCCAAGTATGTCTACCAATCCGGCTTTATTCACTTCGTGGTTAACTACTTTTGCTGCAAGTCGGATGGAATTGATGAGACGCGATAATTCCCCTGAAGAATACTTGAACTCACCCTGGTTTTCTATGATGAATTCACCCAGGGTCTGGTTTTTTTGGGCCATTTGGTTAAGGTGTTGCAGATTTACAGCAAATATCGTGATTTTTAGAAAATTGAACCGATATTTGTGAGTAAACTCGGTATATGGAAATCAAAATTCGCACTGCTCAACCCACCGATATGAAATCGGTACTGCAACTTATTGTTGAGCTTGCAGTCTTTGAGAAAGAACCGGATGCTGTAGAAGTGACAGTGGAAGAACTAATAGATGCTGGTTTTGGAGAGGAGAAGCAGTTCGAGTGTTTCGTTGCTGAAGTTGAGGATGAGATCGTAGGAATGGCCCTGGTCTACTTCAGGTTCTCTACATGGAAAGGTCGTACCTTGCATCTCGAAGACCTGGTTGTACGCGAACGCATGCGGGGAAAGGGCGTGGGTTCGGTTCTATACCGGAAAGTGATGGAATATGCTTCAGAACAAAAAGTGAAGCGAGTGAACTGGATGGTCCTGGACTGGAACAAGGTGGCCATAGATTTCTACGAAGGAACCGGCGCGAACGTGCTCAGTAATTGGTGGCAGGTGGAAATGGAGGAGCAGGCGCTTCAGGAATATTTGGAACAGGAATTATGAAAATATATAAATTCGGTGGTGCTTCCGTAAAAGACGCGGATGGTGTTCGAAACCTGGCAAAAGTTATAGATAGTGCCGGTGAAAAGGACCTGCTTGTGGTTGTTTCGGCCATGGGAAAAATGACGAACCATCTCGAGAAGGTGGTCCTGGCTTATCTAAGCTCCGGTGATGACCTTCAGCAGTTACTGGTGGATTTCAGGACCTTTCACCGTGAGATCTTACAGGGGCTCTTTCCCAACAATTCACACCCCGTATACGATAGTGTTACCATGCTATGCCAGAAATTGGAGAACTTTCTGAAGGCCAACAGGTCCCGAAAACACAGTTTTGTTTACGACCAGGTGGTTTGCTACGGAGAATTGGTATCAACTACCATCGTTTCTCACTTTCTCAAGGACAATGGTTTCCCGAATACCTGGCTGGATGTGCGTTCGGCCGTGATAACGGATGATAACTTCAGGGATGCGAAAGTAAACTGGGAGGAGACCCAAAAGCGTATTGCCGGATTAGTGGATCAAAAAGGGATCACGATCACCCAGGGGTTTCTCGGTTCGGATTCAGAAAACAATTTCACCACGACCCTCGGAAGGGAAGGAAGTGATTATACTGCTGCCATTTTTGCCTTTTGTCTGAATGCAGACAGCGTTACGATCTGGAAGGATGTGCCCGGGGTACTAAATGCCGACCCGCGCTATTTCGGGAATACACGCTTACTGCACAATATTTCCTACGAAGAAGCCATAGAGCTTGCATTTTACGGGGCGTCGGTGATTCACCCCAAAACCCTGCAGCCCATGCAGCGCAAAGAGATCCCATTGTTCGTGAAGTCGTTCATGAATCCAGAGGCGGCCGGAACCTGTGTTGGGAAAGGGGTTACCCTTAACCCGGAAACCTCTTGTTTTATATTGAAACGAAACCAGGTGCTCATATCCCTTTCTTCACTGGATTTTAGTTTTATGATGGAAGATAATATCAGTGATGTGTTCCGGTGGCTGCACGAATTCAGGATGAAAGTGGAACTAATCCAGAATTCGGCTATTAGTTTTTCTGTTTGTGTTGATAATAAATTCGACAGCCTGGATGCCCTTTTGGCAAAACTGAGGGAGAGATTTAAGGTGAGTTGGCATGAGGGTGTGACGCTGTACACCGTTCGGCATTCGAAACCAACCGAGATAGATGCTCTAATCGAGAACAAGCAGGTTTTACTCAAGCAGGAGAGCAGTGATACGGTGCAGATCGTCGTAAAGGAATAACTGCCGTTGTTTCGTTATATTTGTGTTTCCCGTTTGTAAAAGGGAGCCGTAAAACAACCAATACCCATGGGATTAGTCAATGCCAAAGAAGTGGCCAAAGCCATTAATATCCACAAGTTCGGATTTGTTGGCACCTTCATGGGTTGGTCGCTGATGAAGCTGCTGAAGATCGATACCATGAACAGGATATACGATCGGAACAAGCACCTGAACGACCTGGAATTCATCAATGCGCTGTTAGACGAGTTCGAGATCAATTTCGAAATACCGGAAGAAGACCTGAAACGTATCCCGAAAGACGGTTCCTTTATCACCATAAGCAATCATCCACTGGGTGGGATTGATGGAATTCTCCTTCTGAAACTACTGCTGGAAAAACGCCCGGATTTCAAGATAATAGCCAATTTTCTCCTTCACAGGATCATTCCGTTGAAACCATACGTCATGCCTGTAAATCCCTTTGAGGACCGTAAGGATGCCAAATCCAGCGTGATGGGCTTTAAGACTGCCCTTGCCCACCTGAAGGATGGCCATCCGTTAGGGATCTTTCCGGCAGGTGAAGTATCAACCTACAGGGATGGTAAGTTAGTTGTGGACAAACCCTGGGAGGTGGCCGCCATGAAATTGATCAAAAAAGCTGAAGTCCCGGTGGTTCCAATCTATTTCCATGCAAAGAACAGCAAGTTGTTCTACCGTATGGCCAAGCTGAGCGATACGCTGCGAACGGCCAAGTTGCCTTCGGAACTACTCACACAAAAAGAGCGGATGATCAAGGTTCGGATCGGTAACCCGATTTCGGTGGCAGACCAGGCAGAACATGAGACCCTGGAAGAATTCACCGAATTCCTTCGGAAGAAAACCTACGTACTCTCCAATCCGTTTGAGAGGAAAAAACTACTGGAGAACATTCCCAAGACCCTGAAGATCCCGAAACCTCCAAAAAAGATCGCCGGGGCAGTGTCTGTAGAGATGATGGAGGCGGAGATCGAATTGCTTAGGAAGGATAATAAAAGATTACTGGTTAGTAAGAATTACGAGGTATTCCTGGCTCCCGCACAATTCATCCCTAATACGCTGCAGGAGATCGGCCGACTCCGGGAGATCACATTCCGTGAGGTAGGTGAAGGCACTAACAATGCAACCGACCTGGATAAATTCGACAGCTACTACCACCATATGTTCCTTTGGGATGGTGAGGCGAAAAAACTGGCCGGTGCCTACCGTATGGGCCTTGGCTCCATGATATTTCCAAAATACGGGATCAATGGTTTTTACCTGCAGGACCTTTTTCGCTTTGAACCGGAATTATACCCGATGATGGAGCAGTCCATCGAAATGGGACGGGCATTCATCATTAAGGATTACCAGCAACGCCCCATGCCTTTATTCCTTCTTTGGAAGGGTATCGTTCACACAACATTGCGATTCCCGGAACACAAATTCCTGATCGGGGGAGTGAGTATCAGCAATAAATTCTCCGAGTTCTCAAAGTCGTTGATGATCGAATTTATGAAGTCGAATTACTACGATCCCTATGTGGCGCAGTACATCAACCCGAAGAAAGAATTCAAGGTGAAATTAAAAGATGCCGACAAAGATTTTATTTTCGATGAGACGGAAGCCGACCTGAACAAATTCGACAAACTGATCGATGAGGTCGAGCCGGGCAGCCTCAGATTGCCTGTGCTCATCAAGAAATACATCAAGCAAAACGCCAAGGTTGTGGCATTCAATGTCGATCCTTTGTTCAACAACGCAGTGGACGGACTCATGTACATTCGAATAGCCGATCTTCCGGAAAGTACCGTTAAACCCGTAATGGAGGAGTTCCAGGCGGAGCTTGAAAAAAAGTACCTGGGCAAGGACGAAGAAGAGTGATCTATTTCTTGGTTTCGGACAGAATTGACAGGTAACGCTCCATGCGTCTGACTATATTTTCAAACCCATATCCCGCATTATAACCAAATACTGTGAAGGTATTCCCGGGAGTCAGTAAACTGCCTCCCTCTGCGTCCAGCATAGCGCGTTCTAGTCTTGCCATTTTTAGTTGAACTTCAGAACTCTCAGGGTTTTCTCTAACGTAGTCGATTTGCTTTTGAAGGGTCAGCATTTTTCCTTCCTTCCAGGGATCGGGCAGATCCGTACATTTCTCAGGCGCTTCCCCGCAACGGTCAATTTCAATAGCGACCTCGATCATCAGGTTTTTGAAATCCACGGAAGCTCCGGGAATTTCAACCTTCTTCACCCTTTCGGTCATTTCGCCTTCAAAGACGCCCTTCGGACAGCCACACAAAGGGATTGCGAGTACAAGTATCAGGTAAGTGAATTTCTTCATTGCGGTTATTTGAGTATAAAGTTAGGGTCGGTTCCCAAGGCCAACATCTATGAATTATGTGATGCCGTGATAATCTATGAATTCATAGAGGGCATTAAACCATTTTGATTTTGTGAAGTCCTAATATCAGGAATAAGAAATTGCTATGAAATTCCTTCGACCTATTACCGAAGATTTTTTAGTGATTAAGGTTTGCAAGACACTGTGATAGGTGCTTTGTTAAAGTTAATTTGATTGTGTTGGAAATTGGGATTAACGGGTCTGAAAAGGCCCTTAGTCCCGATTATCGCTAACAAAAGAATGAAAAAGTAGAATTTAACCTACCCCGGGAAAACAGTTATGGGGATGATAAGCTTTCCCGGATATGCAATAAGCGGGGGAATCACCTCCGCTTATTTTTTCACTTTACAAGTACTGATTCCGAAAACCGAATACAACGGACAGGACCCTATGAAACTTGTCAAAAGGAAGATCGCTGCAAGTACAATCAGGACAATTCCCAGGGTTCCGGTTAGAGTTCCTGTGAAATATAAATACGCAACAACCGCTGCGATGATGATTCGAATGATTCGATCGGCTATGGCCATATTCTTTTTCATGACGTACGATTTAGTTATCTAAAGTACAATTATTTCGGTTCAAATACTACAGCTTGATCACATCCCCGTAGCTAGCGATGTTGTATCCTTTCCTTATCACATCCCGATATGCAGTACTACTGCTGTCCAGTACCGGGTTGGTATGATTGAAATGTATAAAATGTATTTTTTTCTTTTCTGAAGCAGGCAATGAATCGAACGTAGCCATACTTTCAATGATAAAGGGATGGGGAATCTCCGAGATATCCCGGGTGTTGATCTCTTCTCCACTGTAGAAAGTAGCATCCAGGAAGAGGTAATCCATTTCTTCAACGGCCTCAACTATCGAAGTCTCCCATTTATCCCATTTGTCAATATCAGGTATGAACAACACCTTTGTTCCGTAACTTTCAATAAAATATCCAACCGTTTCCGAAAATTCATCTCGGTGTGGGACAGTGAAGGGAACCACTTCTGTACGTTTCGATAAATTGATCTTTTCCTTGTGCTCAAGCTTCCTGAGTTCGATATTTTCCATACCCACCAGTTGGCTCCAGGGTCCGTTGGTCTCCAAATAGGATTTCATCCTTGGCATAGCGTAAACCGGTACTTTCTGCGCATTTGTCGCTTCCTTCCCCAGGTACATTAAGCCTGTGTAGTGCCCTATGTGCGCATGGGTAAGAAATATCCCATCAGGCATCTCCGAATCGGAACCCGCCAACCGCCGTAGCATTTTGAGCTGGGTACTTATGTCCGGAGTAGCTTCGAATAAATAAGTGGATTTGCCGTCAATGAGCCCCAGTGAAACAACTTTTCGAGACAGGTCGGGATTGTCGAAAAGGTCCTTGCAACAGTCCTTTTTACAACCGATATGTGGGGAACCCGCATCCTGAATCGTTCCCAGAATCACAAGTGACGGGCCATTGGTTTCAATTTCAGTAGTGATCATATTGCCGACACTTTCCTGTTTGCAGGAAATCGACAGCGACATCAGTAGGAGGGATATTGCCCATTTCATTCCTTCGGAAGGTATTTTAGTATGGTCATGTATTTGGTCCAGGGGCCAACTTCGTCTTTGTACTGTTTGGCCAGCACCCTGCAGATCTGTGCGATATGTCCCTGGTCGTGCACCACCCAGGCACTTAAGAGATTCGAAAGGGTTACAGGTCCTAAGGAAGGATGAATGCCTTCTCTAAGGTAATCGGATGAAGTTATACCAAAGCCTTTCAATTGTTCCAGGTTGGACTTCCGAAGGGATTCAAATTCATCCAGCAGGTCTGCCAGGCTTTTACCTTCACTTTCCCCGAATTGGGCAAAGCGGTCATATGGAGTAAAGGTCTTTTGATCACTGTCGTTCATGATGATGAACGTACGCGGAATCCAGTCGGTTCTTTCCCCGTGAACAAGGTGCCCCATAACATCGAACGGACTCCAGCTGTCTTCTCCTTCATTGCTGTTCGTCCATTCATCTGGAAGGCCGGAAAGCATGGATCTCAGTATGGCGGGTGTGCGTTCGAGGATCCCGATCGATTGTTCCAGGTTGAATTTCATACTTCGGTTATTTGCGTCTCGCGTTGGTAATCGAAAAGAATAGTTGTGTCCATAATATTGCTGAATCCATCCAGGGCACATAAAACCTGAACGGCCTCACACAAACCGTCGAAGAGTATGTCCTTATCCGTGGTATGATCCGGCTTGGTATGTGTGTGATGGAGGGGAAGTTGGTAACCGCAACCTTGCAGAAAAGCAACTTCAATTTGTAGTAATTCCGAAGGAGTATACCCTCCAAATTTTCTGCCGATGCGTTCGTGAACCATACCCACATAATTTAGTTGGAATGAACCGTGATCATCCGACAAATGCTTCCAGCTATCCTTATTGTCACAGATGTTTCCTACAGCGCAGAATGAAGCACATTCGGGCTGAAGTTGGTTATTGTGAAATGCTGAGTATAGCTTCCTTATTGCTTTATCGAATCGTTGCGTGGTATTCATGCGATCTGTTCCGGTCAATTGACAGAAAAGATACGAATTTCAGCTCAGCTATCATTTTCGGTAGAAGAATTATCCTTATCCTCCTTTTTCATTCTACGGTACCGCATGAACAACCTGATACCCAGCCTGGCAAAAAGAATAATGGCAATCAGCGTTATAATATCGACCGTACTCATTCAGAATCTTTTAATTCCGCTTTGATCTCCAGTATGGTTAGTTCCAGCAATTTGCTCATGGAGTTGAGATAGGTGATCTTGGTGTTGTCGGTTTCGATCTTCAAATTGATGAGATTCTCCAGTTCCAGGTTGTTGATGATGAAAGAAGGATCCAATTCTGTATTTATGGCCTTCATATCTTTCCCTTTCGCCAGTAATGCATAATTGAAATGTTTCAGGACGAATGGCTCAATAAGCGTGTTGAGTTGTGAAGTTGCGTAATTCTCCACAACCTCACCGAACTTCAGGCTTTGCTTGATTTGAAGGAACATTAGTTTAAGTCGTTCATTTTTTATTTCTGAGATGTTAGGATCATTCAGAAACTCGGTAGTGGCCGGCATATCAAGCGATACACTTATCACGTTGGAAATACCTGATATGGTCTCGTATAGCTTATGGATGGAATCCTCGTTCTTGTATGAGAGCAGTTCAAGGTTTCTTTTGTTCTTGTCCTCCAGTATTGTTTTTATCCTGTTCACAGACCCGTCCACCCTGCGTTTGGTGGTCTCGATCTCGGAGAGGATCCCAACTAAGGTTCCATTGATCTCCTTTTGCTGAATACGCTCGGCATTCCATGTGTTGAGCTGAAGGGCGATCAGTATTCCAATGACCACCAGGATGATCTCACCAATGGCATAGATGAGGTATTTGCTGAATTTGCCTGCCCGTCCGGCAGGCGGGTTCTCAGACATCAGGTTTTGTCGAATTCGTCTAAAGAATTTAATCACGGCTTAAGGAATTAGTACACGAAGCAACCGTAAGTTACAAATTCATCCAAAAAATATGGCGCACAAGGCAATCAGTGCGGGCAGTCCCTGAACAAAGAAAATCTTCTTGCTTGCTGTCAATGCCCCGAAGATTCCGGCCACAGCCACACAAATCAGGAAGAATATTGCCACGTTGGTCCGCCATTCCATATTTTCTATGAAAAAGGTCCAGATCAAGCCTGCAGCAAGAAATCCGTTGTACAATCCCTGGTTGGCTGCCATGGGTTTGGTAGGTTCAAAAAGTTCCTTCGGAAAGCTCCTGAAGACCTTTCTACCCCGTGTGGTCCAGGCAAACATTTCGAACCACAGTATGTACAGGTGAAGCACAGCAATGAAGCCTATCAGCAAATTCGCTGCTAAAGACATAGGTTTACAGGTTTGTTTCTATAAACTTACGACAATATTCCTTAATCTCGTTTCGGGTGGATAGAAATGCGGCGTGAACTTCTTCTTTGGTTCCTTCTACCTTCGAAGGATCACTGAAATTTTGGTGCAATCGAACAGCATTAGGCGCCGGGATGAAGGGACAGTTCTCATTTGCATGGTCACAGACTGTAATGATAAAATCCCATGCCACACCTTCGTACTCGTCAACATGGTTGGAGGTGTGCCCACTGATGTCTATGCCGTCTTCAGCCATGATGGATACTGCGCCTGGGTTGAGTCCGTGGGTTTCTATACCGGCACTGTAGATATTTGCCTTATCCCCGGCCATGGCTTTCAGGTAGCCTTGTGCCATCTGACTCCTGCAACTATTTCCGGTGCATAATACTAAAACGTTTTTCATATAATTGATCTTTTTGCTTCTTCTTTCTAATAAAATATTGTCGTACCACACTCCATTCCGCTGTGCGATCTTTTCTCTGCTCCCCATTTCCCTGAAGCCACACTCTTTGTGCAGCCTGATACTTGCAGTATTTTGCGGAAAGATCGCGGCCTGTAACGTCCAGAAGCCCAGCGATTCGCTTTCCTCAACCAGGTGGTTGAGCAAATACTTCCCGATACCTTTGCCATGATGTTCACTGGCAACATAGATGGTGTCCTCCACAACTCCTTTGTATACCTCCCTGGATGAGGTCTTACTAAGCGCACACCAGGCTACGATGGCATCATCGAGCATCACTACAAACCTACCTTCCTTAAGGAATTTTTTATTCCAGGTGTCCCAGTCGGGCACTTCTGTTTCGAAGGTAGCGATACCTGTGTCAAGGCCTTCCCGGTAGATCCTTGCGACTTCCGGAAAATGTTCTCGTCTTAATTGTTCGATTCGCATTTTTCAACAACAACCGCTGGCTGGATCGCAGCAGGCCTGAGAGGACGCTTCCGCTTCAGCTGTTTCCGGGATGCCACAGGTTTCTTTAGCCTTGCAATCGGTTTTTGTTACCGCCAATTTAAGTAGGAGATTGGACCCGTGTATTTCGAAATCATCAACAAAAAGGTGCGCTGTGTGAAATAATGAATTCCCGTATTCGATCTTAACTTCGGAATCCAGGTCGTAAGCCCGCATTCGACCAACTTTGTTGAGAATGGAGAGAGCCTTGTAGACGGTCATGAATTCGGTCTTGCCGATCTCCGACGGACTCTCCCACAGTTGGATCACAGTTTCGTTCCAGTTATCGGTATTCGCACCACAATCCACCGAATCGATCTGCAGGTGCTTTACTTCAGTGATGTGGTAGTGAGCCCCAACGAGTTGCCCGGGGGTGTATTCGAACAGCAGGGATTTGTCCTGGTGCGATTTCAGTAGTGATAATAATTCCTTGGTTTTCATAAGTGAGATATTATTTGATTAACAACACTTTTGTTCTGTTGCTTCAAAGAAATCAGCAAAGAGTTCCTTTAAAGCGGTGAGTTTGTCTTTATTGATGGTATAGTACTGGGACTTCCCTTCGAACTTGCTCTTCAGTAAACCCGATTTCTTAATCACCTGGAGATGTTGCGAAGTGGTGGGTTGCGATAAACGGATCTTTTCTGAAATATCCTTACACAGGCAGCCGTCGCAATCACCTATGTAATTGAGAATGGAGATCCTGGCCGGGTGAGACAGTATCTTGGCCAGATCGGCCAGTTGGTTTACCTGTACTGAATGCAAATGTCTTTTCGATACGCCCATAATTGTAATTTATATATCGCAATATTACGATATTATTACAAATTAAAAAAGCTTTCAGATAAAAATTTCCAAAAGCCTTTAGTTTTTTAGAACCAGGGTTTCTTGTTTTCCTGGTAGGTTTGATAGAAATCTTCGTCACTCTTGGTGAGGTAGATGATCCCTTCAATAAACGGAACGATAGCCACGGCCATAATGATAAAGATCCCAATGATAAAGCAATAAGTAAGTAATCCTATCACAAAGCCTCCCAAAAGGATGAATCCTTCTTTGTTGTATCCGAGGATGAATTTATGAACTCCAAGATAACCAACCAAGAGGGCGAGCAGGCCCGCGAGTAGTTTCTTGTTTTCCTTGCTGCTGGTAGTCTCATTCCAGCTTTCCTTGATGTCCTTGGCGGCCGATTTTGCCTCTTCGGATACCTTATCGGCGGTTTCCTTTACATCATCCTTGAATTCTTTGGCTTCCTCCCTTAGTTCATCGCCGAGTTTATCGTCGTTTTCTTCAGACATAATTGATATGGTTTAATGGTTAGACGTCTAAATTAAGGAATTAGAACCATCCTTTTTTGTTGGCCTGGTATGTTTCGTAGAATTCCTCATCGCTCTTTGTAAGGTAAATGATACCTTCGATAAGCGGAATTATCCCACCAAGACCACAGGTTACGAAGGTGATCACGATCTGTAAGATCCCTTCCTGTGTGTACCCGAGGATGAATTTATGGATCCCAAGGGAACCGATGACGATCGCGAGAATTCCGGCGATCATCTTCTTGTTCTCAGCCTTTGTTACCTGGTTCCATTCCTCCTTTATTTCTTTGGCGGCGTCCTTCGCTCCTTCCTCGATCTTCTCGGCTGCATTTTCAACACCTTCCTTTGCGTCCTCGAACGCATCTTTGTTATTTTCTTCAGACATAGTTGGTTATTTTAATAATGTGAATTTAAAAGTATAAAAATTTACCAAAGTAACCCTATGTTTTTCTGAAGAATAACTCATTAAAAGGCTTTGTCCACCGGCTCCCATAATTCGATCTTGTTTCCCTCCGGGTCCAGTATCCATCCGAACTTCCCATATTCGTATTCCTCAACTTCCCCCACGATGGTCACTCCCTCCTTTTTCAATTCGGCGAGCAGTTCGTGAAGATTCTCCACCCTGAAGTTGATCATGAACTGTTTCTCGCTGGGGGCAAAGTACTTGGTATCCTCCTTGAAAGGGCTCCACTGTGTTGAACATTTGTTTCCATTCTCGTCCCTCCACCAAAAGGTACAACCCCATTGATCGGTGTTCAGGCCAAGATGGTCCCGGTACCAGTTCTTCACCGCATCCGGGTCCTGCGTTTTGAAAAAGAATCCTCCGATCCCTGTAACTCTATTTTTCATAGTTTATCGTTTTATACTTTTTTCATACCAACTTATCCATTCCTCCACCGTCACCTTCGAAGCTAGTTCACCAATGAGCTCGTAGGGAATATCGTCAATGCGCTTTAGGCGGACACAACTTTTTCCCATGTCCAGTTTATACTTACAACGCTTGCCGTATTCTTCAACAAACCAGTCGTAAAGTTCCTTGTTGCTGTACACCCCCATATGATACACTCCAATGAAATTCTTCTGGGAAGCAATGCTCATGAACGGTAATGGTAACTTCGGGTCACAGTGATAGCCACTGGGGTAAATGCTGTGGGGAACGTAATACCCGATCATCTTATAGGTGATCCCTTCCTCGAACCCTTCAGGCAGGTTTTTAAGGATCACTTCGCGCAATTTACTTATAGGTCCTTTCCGATCCTCGGGGATCATTTCGATGTATTCTTCCGGAGTACTAGCTTCGTATTGCATGGTGTTACTATTTACGTTGTAATATTAATGCTGAAATGACCGAAATGACAAGGCCGATAACGGCCACAGTCGCAAACATGATAAATGCCCAGAACCCGGACCCGCTGTATTGCTCCATTTGTTGTTCAAGTTCGGCTTTCGCAGTTTCGAATTCATCGGCAGGCAAAGTGGCCTTCATCTCTGCGGTGATCCCGGTCAGGTATTCCTGTGCAAAATCGGGGTTGATCCAGGTGGTGTAGATATAATCCACGATTCCGAAGCCAACACCTGCGAACAGGGAGATCAGGAATCCGATCAATAGCGCCTTTCCGAAAGATATCTTCCCATCATTTTCCCGGTCCCGGTAGTGTTTTATTCCGAAGAACACAAAAGTCAGTGAAACCACCATGGTGGTATACCCGATAACTTCCTGGGTCGAGTAGCTCGCACCTTTACCAAGAACTAAAGCTAAAAGAAATAATACGGCAGCTGCGAGCAAACTGTACAAACCGTATCTGATGATCGTTTTTTTCATGAGTTTCGATTTTTTGTTTCAGCAAATGTAGAACTCAAGGTAGGATCTTTGGTCATACTAAAGTACCAAATCGAATGGAACTTTCGTATGAATTCGCTTTTAGGAGAGAATATTCAGCGACTTGGCCTTTTGGATGGCCTGTGTACGTCTTTTGACATCCAGTTTCGAAAAAAGATTGGAAACATGGGTCTTTACGGTGCTTTCAGAAACAAAAAGTACATCGGCAATTTCCTTGTTAGACAAACCCGCTGCAATCTGTTCGAGGATCTCGTGCTCGCGTTTACTAATCCCCAGTTCTTTTATCCTTTCAGGATCAATTTCACGGACGACCCGGGGCGATTCCAGCTTTCGGTTCCTTCGATTAATGAATAGACCCAACAATAGAAATACAGCCGCGATCCCGGCAATTGCGAATTCGATTTTCAGATTTCCGGAGGTCAGGGAATACTTGCTCAACTGAAAAAGTGTGAGCAAAGCGATGATCAGTATGGCAAATACAACTACGGTCTTCTTCACGCTTAAAATTATGGAATTCGGAGCTTATTTGTTGCCCTTCCGAATTTTGTAATGTTTTGTGATCTTCTCGAAAATGGTTTCGGCAAGTTTCTGTTTGCTCTCTACCGTCCATCCGGCAACGTGAGGGGTGAGGATCACGTTATCCATTTTCAATAATTCGGAGAATGCCGGCGGGATGTTATCTCCACTGAACAGCGATTCGAACGAACTTTTTTCATATTCCAGTACATCCAGGCCGGCTCCCAGGATCTTTCCGTTTTTTAGCGCTTCAACAAGGTCGGCAGTCACCACACTTTTTCCCCTGGCTGTATTCAGGAACCAGAATGGTTTGCTAAATTTTGAAATGAATTCGGCGTCCACCATTTTTTCTGTGAGAGGCGTCCAGGGCGTATGAAGGCTAAGTACATCGGCCATTTCTTGTATGGTCTTTAGTGAGACCTGGGTGGCGTTCTTATTACCCACATCTTCCTTGATATCATGACAGAGAACCGTACAGTTAAATCCTTTCATCTTCTTGGCAAAGGCCTTTCCCGTATTCCCGTATCCTATGAGCCCGACGATCTTACCGTCCAGTTCGGTACCGCGATTGGACTCCCGGTTCCAGTGTCCGGCATGAACCTCCATATTTGCCCGGTTCAGGTTATTAAAAAGCGACAGTAACATAGCCAGCGCATGTTCTCCAACAGCGTTGCGATTTCCTTCCGGGGCAGCGATGAGCCGGATCTTTTTTTTCCTGGCGTATTTCAGGTCGATACTATCCAGTCCGGCCCCAACACGCGCAATGAATTTCAGGTTCCTGGCAGCATCCATGAACTGCTGGTCGATCTTGAACCGACTGCGGATCACAACACCGTCGTATTTGTGGATCACTTTTTCCACTTCCTCTTTGGTTGAGGTGTAGTCTTCGGTGTTCTTAAATCCCTTTGCCGCCAGTTCTTCCAGCAACAGCGGATGGTTGGAGTCGAGGTGAAGTATCTTCATCGTTAGATCTTTGGGTAATTGATCCTGGTTCTTTCATCCACAACATTACCTGTGTGTTTGGTGCTTAGTTTTTCGAATAACAGGACATGCACTTCCTCCCCGTTGTGAGTCCTTGGACAGTGCTCTACACCTTTCGGGATCACAATGATCTCACCTTCCTTCACGATCTCCACTTTATCCCTGAAATGCATTTCCAGTGTTCCTTTCTGAATAAAAAAGAGTTCGTCTTCGTCCTCGTGTTTATGCCAGATGAAATCACCCTGTATCTTTGCCAGCAGTACCTGCATATCGTCTACCTGGGCAATCTGGTGCGGGTGCCATTGCTCGTTGAATTTCTGAAATTTCTGATTGACATTTATCGGGTTCACAGCATTTGATTTTCTTCGAACAAAATACGAATTTCATCCGGTATCCGAGTTGGTCGAAGTGTTAAGGCGTTCAGCAGGCACCAGCTGGTCCTGGCTTCCGCAAGAAGTTTGTCATCTTCTACACGAAGTATACGATACCTGCGCTCGCTTTTCACCCCTTCCGAGCTTTCAACCCAGGTCTCTACCCTAAGTCGTTCCCCTTCGAACGACGAAGCCCTGTAGTCGATCTCATGGCGCAGCACATACCATACATATGATTTCAGCATCTCGTCCGTTGCGTTGCGTTCCCAGTGCTTTTCGGCAGCTTCCAGGCACCATTGCAGGTAGGAGAGATTATTAACATGATTTCTTTGGTCGATGGCCGAAGGAGGAACAGTAAGTTCGAAACTGTATCGCTGTGGTTTCAAAAGTGAAGGATAAGTTTAGAGATCCAGAAGAAGAGAAATATTCCGAAGATATCATTGCTGGTAGTGATAAAAGGACCTGTGGCAATGGCCGGGTCAATACCACGCCTGTCCAGGACCAGGGGTACGAACGTACCTACGAGTGCTGCTACAATGATTACGGACATCATTGAGACGGCAATAGTGATGCTTACAAGTTGTTCCTGCCCAACGATAGCACCGAATAAGACGACCAGCAAACCAAGCGCGAATCCGTTGATGAGTGCCAATCCAACCTCTTTCATCAGTCGGTTGAGCATACTTCCTTTTACATTGTCATTGGCGAGACCCTGCACTATGATCGCACTTGATTGTACCCCTACGTTACCGGCCATGGCCGCGATCAGGGGGGTAAAGAAGAAGAGAATCGGATAGTGATTCAAGGCTTCCTCGAAACCCTGCATAATGTAAACAGATCCTAAGCCCCCGATAAGCCCCAGAACCAGCCATGGTAAACGAGCACGAGTTAGCTGAAGAATACTGTCATCTGCCTCAACATCACTGGAGATACCCGCAGCAAGCTGGTAGTCCTTCTCGGCTTCATCCTTGATGAAATCCACGATGTCGTCAATGGTGATCCTGCCTACAAGTACACCTTCCTCGTCGATCACCGGGATTGCTTCGAGGTCGTATTTGTGCATGATTCGGGCAACTTCCTCGTTCTCTGTGTTTACGGTCACATAGTCTACCTTCGGGATATAAACCTCGCTGATATGGGTTTTTTCCGAAGCTGTAAGCAGGTCTTTGAGCGACAGCCTGCCCTTGAGTTTTCCTTCCTTGTCGGTCACGTAGATGGAGTGAACCCGGGTCACATTCTTTGCCTGTCGACGCATTTCGCGCACACAACCGGCAACGGTCCAGGTTTCTTTTACTTTTACCAGCTCTTTGGCCATTAGACCACCAGCAGTATCTTCATCGTAGGTGAGAAGCTCTTTGATATCTTCTGCACGTTTTTCATCTTCTATCTCTGCAATTACTTTTTCTGCCCGATCA
>JAUIIU010000115.1 GCA_030431695.1 Bacteroidia bacterium
GCACAAGAAAAGCCGATACTGCCACGATAAAGTCGAAAAACGGTTTTACAACTCGTCTGTACATAGTGTAAATTTACTAAAGATTTGCCTGTTGTTCCCGGTATTCATTCAAGATAGTTTTCCACATCTTAAGACGGTCATACTTTGTTACTATTCGCTCCCTTGCATTAGCCGCCAATTGTTCACGCAACTCGCGATCAAGGGTTAGCTCTTTCATTTTTATAAGAAGTTCTTTCTCATTCTTAACGGGGATCAACATACCATTTATCCCATCTTGAATAATCTCATTACAACCATTGATGTCGGACGCAACAACAGGAAGTCCCATCGCACCTGCCTGCATAACTACATTGGGAAACCCTTCCCGATAGCTAGGAAAAACCAAGATGTCACTCAATGCAAGATAGATCCGAACGTCCTCCTGGTAACCCGTGGTAATGATCTTAGTATGAGATTCTATTAAGTTCTTGGTTTCAGGAGAAAGTGGGTCCAATTCGTCTTCATAAGGACCGACCAGAAGCAAGGTACTATCTGGCAACTGAGTATTGAGCTTTACAAACGCACCAATCAATTCATTGATCCCTTTGTCTTTTACTATTCGCCCTATAAACACAAAGACCTTGTCTCTGAAGGGAATATTTAATTTTTCTCGTTTGGATCGTATCTCATCACCATTAAAATGTAGTCTCGAAAAGTAATTAGTGTCAATTCCATTACTACTTCCTTCCCCTAAAACTTCGAGCTTATCTGTCGTACAATATCCTTCCCTGACTATTATTTCTTTTAAACCTTTAGAATTTGGCAAAACTTTGGTTGCACACTTATAGGTGTACTTTTCAACCCTGTCGAGGATCCAACGCTTTAGTCCGGTGGCCTCAACCAATGGTAATCCAGCCACTGTGTGTAGACGGACAGAAACTCCCGCTAACTTTGCTGCCATCATACCTACAACCCCCGCCTTGGGAGTATGGGTGTGAACGATCAGGGGTTTAACTCGTTTTAAATACTTGTATAGCTTAAAGACACAGAGGAGGTCCCTGATTGGTGTGATCTTCCTGGTCAGTGGCAGATAAAACGTTTTAACTCCCTCCTGCTGTCCATATGCCTCCAATTCCGAACGATTCGAAGAGACCGCGGTCACTTCGTAATATTCCGACATGAAGTTCAGCTGTCCTTCGAGCAGTTTCTTTAGTGAAACCGGCACCGTGGTGATCCGAATTAGCCCCGGCTTTGTTATCTGATCAGGGTGATCGCTCATGATATCGAATTCTTTATGAGTGAGAATTTGCCACTTTTTTCCTTCGGAATATGATCGGTATAAATCATCTCGTCACCAAACCTGTATCTCAATTCCTTCATCATTGATTCCTTATGAGCATCCGTGAGTAACTCGTGATCCGCTTCATAAAGAACCTGGAGGCGGGCAGGCGACGTCTGGATAAACTGCATTTTTGTTATACTATTGGGAATACCTTTGATTACATCTGCCAAATGACTCATGCTCACTTTACCACCATCAGGTTTGTATAAATAATCCACTTTCCTGCCCTCTATCGATTCCACCAGCGGATGACAACTACCACATTTACATACACCATCTTTCCAGACAAGCAGATCACCGATATTGTATCGTATCAGCGGTGTGCCATAAGACGTGAACGAGGTGACGATCATTTCACTCTTTACATTTGTCTCGATCACTCCGGTATCCATATTAAAGTGCAGATTACCCTCTGCACACTGTGTTATGAAAGGCGCTCCTTCAGCAGATGCATATTGGTCGTAAACTTTGGTGTCGAAAGCTTTTTCTATCGACTCCCTGTGATGGGCCAGTAAGGTTTCGGAAGTTGTAAATATGCCTTTAAGCGTAAATGTTAATACAATGTTCTTCCTGTTAATATATTCGGCAAGTTCATAGATGGCCGAAACAAATCCGTTTAGTACCTCCGGTTTAAATTTGTTAAGATTATTTATGTAAACTGGCAGGTTTTCTTCGGTGATATGAAAGGTGGAATACAGCCTCTGTTTATAGGCCCAATTATTTCTCCATAACCTTTTGGTGCGCTTTCGATATATCAGGTTTCTTCCACTGAAAGTGGCCTTCCTGAGTTTGTGTACATCAACACCAACCCTGTACTTGAATGCATCCAGGTATGCCATACGTTTCTGAACATCTTCCAGTCTGAACAGCACTTTCAGTGATTTCCCGGTTGTCCCTCCGGTGTACGAAACGATTGCATCTCGTTCAGGTATTGTATATACGGAATCGGAATTTGCCCGAATGTCCTCTTTGTTCACTACAGGCAACCCTGACATATCTTCAACACTCCTTATTTGATCGAGATCAATACCCGAATACAATTCGGCATAAAATGGACTATTGGAAATTGCATAATTCAGTAATTCCTTAAGTTCGGATATCTGGTTTTCTTTCTCCTCCCTAAGATCGGGATAGGTTTTCCGCTTGTAATGGTCCAAATAATTCCAATACTGTTCTCCGTAACGCTGCCGCTTCAATTTGGCACCATAGAATGAAATCATCACATCCTGAAAAATAGCAGGTAATTTCTTGTATATGGTTGAAAGCAAGGATTTCATTTAAGTTCCGGGATTGACAGTTTTGTTTTCATTATTTGTTTCTACCAACCCACGGTAAACAGTGATGAGAATAACAGCCAGTAACAACCAGAATTCTCGTTTGCGCAAGTGATAGGTATATGCCCAGCTTATAAAGCATCCTATGATAAAAGGCAACATTGATCTCAGGTAGCTTGAATACTCATTGCTGAACGAGACTCTCTTTCTGATCAACCTGATCAGAAAAAACACAAATAAGATATAGCCTGTTACACCGAGCAGTCCTGTTTCCCCGAACATTTTAAAATATGTACTATGAACCTCGTGCTCTCCATAAGGACCGACAAATGCACCCAATCCTGACGCGGTAAATGGACGCTCCGTAAAAGCATCGATAGCCCTGCCAAGATTGGTCACCAGGAAATCACCTTCACTTATATCACCTCGTAATTTCTCGCTAACCCTGGTCTCGTATTTGTACGCGATCCGTTCATACATCTTTGGCGCAATTGTCTTCAAATTCATGAATAGAACCACAAGCAATACAGCTAATACAGAAAGAGATACTATGGTTCTCGTGTTGCGTTTCAAAATGGCATAACCTAAGAAACCGACAAATACTCCAATGTAGGCGGCAATCTTTCCTGAAAGTGCAAGAAATAACAGTGAGGCAAATAAGCTCAGATTCAACAAGCGTTTGTTTTTAAGTGAAAGTTTGTCGTACAAACTTGAAAATCGCAATGGATATAGTATGGTAACAATAACGAGGAAATAAGCACCGGCCTGCCCCGCATTCCTGAAGCCCGACAATATCTCTCCGCTAGCTCTTTGAGGGAAAATTCTCGGTAATCCAACCAGCAGTGCCAGGTAATCGTATAAACCTACTGCCGCAGCCAGGAGCGCAGTATACATAATCACCGGCAACAGTACCGTTTCGAGGCTATCTTTAAATTCAATAAATAGTAGCATGGAGACAAGCATGAGGTAGAACAGGATCACAATTTCTACTAATGTTGCTTCCATATTTAAGGAAAATGCGATTGGCAGTAATAGACACAGCAAGAA
>JAUIIU010000116.1 GCA_030431695.1 Bacteroidia bacterium
GGTCACCATTCCCGAATTACCTGCTTCGGAAACGATATCCGCTTCTTTTTTGTGCAGTTTGGCGTTCAGTACGTTGTGCTGAATGTTCCTGATACTAAGCATCCGGCTCAGCAATTCCGAGATCTCCACCGAAGTCGTACCGATAAGGACGGGTCGGCCGGCATGGCTCAGTTCAGTCACCTCATCGATCACGGCATTGTATTTTTCCCTCTTGGTCTTGTAGATCTTATCTTCCATGTCCTTTCGGGCGATAGGCCTGTTGGTAGGGATCTCAACCACATCCAGTTTGTAGATCTCCCATAGCTCGCCCGCCTCGGTCACGGCGGTTCCTGTCATACCTGAAAGCTTTCGGTACATTCGGAAATAGTTCTGAAGCGTGATCGTGGCAAAGGTTTGCGTGGCCGATTCCACCTTCACATTTTCCTTGGCTTCGATCGCCTGGTGTAAACCGTCACTGTATCTTCGGCCGTCCATGATACGTCCTGTACTTTCGTCGACGATCATCACCTTATTGTCCATCACAACGTACTGGGTATCCTTTTCAAACAGGGTATAGGCCTTCAGCAGCTGGTTCATGGTGTGGATCCGTTCGCTCTTTACCGAGAAATCCCGGAAAAGATCTTCTTTCAGTTCCGCTTCTTCTTCAGGGGTAAGGCCCTGTTCTTCGATCTTGGCGATCTCGGTCCCGATCTCGGGCATCACGAAGAATTCAGGATCGTCTTTTCCCGATAGATGATCGACACCCTTATCGGTAAGATCGATCTGGTTGTTCTTCTCATCGATCACGAAGTACAACTCGGCATCCACCTTAGGCATTTCCCGGTTGTTGTCCTGCATATAGAAGTTTTCCGTTTTCTGAAGGATCTGTTTTACACCTTCTTCTGAAAGGAACTTGATAAGTGCTTTGTTCTTTGGGAGTCCGCGATATACCCGAAGCAGCTGGAAACCGCCTTCCTTGGTATCTCCTTCCCGGATCAGTTTTTTAGCATCGGCAAGTACCCCGGTGAGGTATTTACGCTGAATATTTACAAGATCGCTGATCTTCGGTTTCAGTTCGTCGAACTCGTGGATATCTCCTTTGGGTACAGGTCCCGAAATGATAAGTGGGGTACGGGCGTCGTCGATCAGTACCGAATCCACCTCATCCACGATGGCAAAATGATGCGGACGCTGCACCAGGTCTCCCGGTGCGTGTGCCATATTATCCCTGAGGTAGTCGAAACCGAATTCGTTATTTGTTCCGTAGGTGATATCGGCATTGTATGCTTTTCTTCTTTCTGCTGAATTCGGACGGTGATGGTCTATGCAGTCCACCGATAGTCCGTGGAATTCAAACAAGGGCCCCATCCATGCAGAGTCACGTTTTGCTAGGTAGTCGTTCACGGTTACCAGGTGAACCCCGTTCCCGGCAAGGGCGTTGAGGTATACAGGCAGGGTAGCAACCAGGGTCTTACCCTCACCCGTTTGCATTTCCGCTACTTTCCCCTGGTGAAGGGTAACCCCACCGATCAACTGTACATCGTAGTGTACCATATCCCAGGTCACTTCTTTGCCGGCAGCGTCCCAGGAATTCTTCCAAACAGCCTTATCTCCTTCCAGGGTGACGTAATCCTTGGTTCCGGACAATTCCCTGTCGAATGGCGTCGCATCTACCGTAAGGGTTTCGTTATCGACAAATCGCCTGGCCGTTTCCTTCATCACGGCAAAGGCCTGTGGCAGAATCTCATCCAGGGTTTTCTTTTCGATCTCGTAGCGATCGTCCTTCAGTCCGTCGATCTCATTATAGATATCTTCCTTTTTGTCGATATCTTCCATGGTCTCGGCTTCTTTCTCCAGTTCGTCGATCCGTGCGTTGATCTCGGCCTGGTCTTCCTTGATCTTTTTTCTGAATGTATCCGACATCCCCCTGAGTTCGTCCAGGGTTAGTTTCGACATTTCGGGTTCCAGTTCTTTTACTCGATCAACTATGGGTTGGATCTCACTGATATCCTTCTTGGATTTATCCCCTACAAATACTTTTAAAACATTGTCTAACAATCCCATAATGTGAAATTTTATTTCGCCCGATGACCAGCCGTTATCCGGCCTACAAAAAAACTGTAAAAAAACCAGTTTGCCAAAAGCAGGGATGCTTTTGATGTTTATTTTTCAGGCATAAAAAAAGTCCCGAAACCGAGACTTTTTTGTTTATTATTTTGTGTTGCTGTGCAACTTGATTAATATTCGTCTTCATTCCACAAATAATCTTCATCTGTGGGGTAATCCGGCCATATCTCTTCGATAGAATCGTACGAATCTCCTTCATCTTCTATCGCCTGGAGGTTTTCTACAACCTCGAGCGGAGCCCCGGTACGAATGGCGTAATCGATTAATTCGTCTTTTGTGGCCGGCCATGGTGCATCACTAAGATAAGATGCTAATTCTAAAGTCCAGTACATAGTACGTTTTCAATTTATATATTTTGCAAAAATAATTTTTTGTTTCAAAAAGTCAAGAAAAAAATCAATTATTTCAGCTGTATTTTAAAGAACGTAATTAAACTACTGAAAACCAGTAATTTAAATATGTGAAGAGAAGATGGTTCAAAGTTTCTCAGGAAGCCATTTTACCTCCTCGGCACCCAGATCATTGGACAACTTCCGTGCCAGTACGAATAGGTAATCCGAAAGTCGGTTCAAGTACTTCATAACCGACTCATCAACGGGTGATTCGGCATGCAGCAAAGTGACCAAACGCTCCGCCCTGCGGCACACACAGCGGGCTATGTGACAATATGACACCGTCGTGTGACCACCGGGAAGCACAAAGTGTGTCATTGGTGGCAAAGCGTCATTCATTGCATCCATCTCCTTTTCGAAAACTTCGATGTGCACTTCCTCGATCCGAGGTATGTTCAGGCGCTCTTTACCACTTTTTAGCACGGCCTTTTCCGGGTCGGTGGCAAGGATGGCACCCACTGTAAAAAGCTGCTCCTGTGTCTTAATAAGTACATTCTTATAATGCTGGTCTATATCCTGGTCACGTATCAGTCCAAGGTAAGAATTCAATTCGTCCACCGTTCCGTAACTCTCGATCCGTATATGGTATTTAGGGACTCTCGTTCCACCGAATAGGGCAGTTGTACCTTTATCTCCTGTTTTGGTGTAGATCTTCATAGAAAGCTTATTACTACTGTTCGTCCCGCTCCTTTTTCTTTCGGAAGTACTCATCGCGGAAACTGCGTTGTTGTCGTTTGCGATTTGTGGATATATTCTTCCTGCTCCAAAGATAGACAAGCACTACCAGGAACATCAGCCCGATAATGATCACATAGGGATTGGTAAGAAAGTCGGAATTCATAGTATCAAAGATACTTATTTAATCCGTGTATCGCTAGCTACCGTTCCATCTATCAGTCGGATGATTCGGTGGGTATGAGCGGCGATATCCTCTTCGTGGGTTACGATGATCACCGTATTCCCGTTGCGGTGGATCTCGTTGAAAAGCGCCATTATCTCTTCCGAAGTTTTCGAATCCAGGTTACCCGTTGGTTCGTCTGCAAGAATAATAGACGGCTTGTTCACCAGGGCACGACCTACGGCGACTCTCTGCCGTTGTCCACCC
>JAUIIU010000057.1 GCA_030431695.1 Bacteroidia bacterium
AGCAGATCAGTCCGCTGGGTGAAGGATGGGACGGCACCTACAATGGCAACCCGATGCCTTCGAGTGATTACTGGTTCCTTGTAGAATACACCGAAGAAGATGTGAGAAAGGAATTCCGAGGACACTTTACCCTGAAGCGATGATCCTTCAGAAACAAATAAAAGATACACAGAAAAAGCCACTCAACCGAGTGGCTTTTTTATTATAAAGTAGAACAATATTTACAGGTTGACACCAAGCGTAAATATTATATTATTGAAAGTAGACTCTACGGCTGATGTGCTCGTAAGTCCTACGTCGTAAAGTTGCAGATTCCTTTCCTGCTCGAGCCTGGAATACGCCAGGTTAAAGTTGTAGTCCCCAAAATCATACCCAAGACCCAGGGAAAATCCACTAAGGTCACCAACGGTGGTTTCATTTTCGTAAGGGCTTTCTTCATACTGCATTCCCGCCCTTAAGCTCAATTGATCTATCCTGTACTCTCCGCCTATTTTTATCGCAGACGCACCTTTCAAACTGTTGCTTATCGCATTGTTCAGAGGTGCAAATTCACTATTTCCGAAGTCTGATGAAAATTCTGTCTGAGAGTAATCTTTATACGAATAGTCAACGCTAATCAGTCCTTGTTGCCCAAAAACATAGGCCGCACTGGCAGCATATCGACCCGGTGTGCGCAATTCGTAATCCGCGAAAACGTTGAGCACATTCGGGTTGACGACTGTGCTAATGGCCTGGCCGTCCTCGGTGCGCACCGTACGCAGGTATTGTGTGGTTTCTTCAGAAATTTCAAACCAGGTAGGCGTATCGTATGTGAAGCCCAGCCGGAATTCATCCGTTACTTTATAGATCCCACCGATTTGAGCCGAAAACCCATTTCCGAGTGTTGATAGATTATTCTCGAATTCTACCTGGGAAACTACACTTCCGGGATTGGAATTAGTCTCGTAGAGGAAATTTGTATTCACATAATCGATAGAATGGAAGTTCAGGTTAATTCCGAAGAAAAAATCACTCGTATACTGTGCAGCAAAGTTTATGGTGTATTTTCCATTAAAACCTCGGGAACTGTCGTAGTATTCCTGGTAAAACCTACCGGGCGAGATATTGGAGATATACTGTGTATTTCCCGGATTCATAGGATCTGCCGGATCTATGATATATCCCTGGTAACCAAGGAAAGCATTTTGTACAGCTGTTCCTTCCCTCTCTCCCAGATACGCATACAGATCGGAGATCGACTCACCTCCCTGCAATTGCAGCAGGTCCAGGGGGACGCCTTCCGCCATGGCAAGGAAAAACCGGTCTATTGAGGTATTTCCGTTTCCATTGATGAAGGTGTCATCGTCCAGGTTCGAGGTGTTATTGTAATTCAGCCCGATGGTAAACTTCTTCCAGTTGTTCTCTTCGTTAGGATTCAGAAATACGAATACTGCTCCTGCCTGGTTGATATCGACATCGGTATCGATTCCCCGAGCCTCGGTTCCAAAATAGTCTGCATTGTTTTCACGATCCAGTACTCCTAGTGAGACCACCACATCATTTCTGAGGAAAACTGCACTACTGGCCGGGTTAAAGGCCATGGCTGAAAGGTCACCACCAAGGGCACCGAAAGCCCCGCTCATTGCAGTATATCTTGCCGTACCGGTAGTTCTGTCGGTTCCGTAGCGCAGGCCGTCCGCTATGTTCTGGGCAGTCGAAATAGTCGTAAAAAGGCCTGCTATGAGTAAGAAATAGATTCTTTTCATATTGAATTTTTATTGGTAAAAAAATACTTGTTGTTATCCGCGTCCACCTCTGCGGCTGCCGCCTCCACGAGAACCGGAGGAAGAACGTGAACTCCCTGAACTTCTCATGGAACCGGAAGATCTTGAACTCCCTGAACTTCGAAACGAACCACTTGACCTCCTTGAGGAATTCCTGCTGGAATTCACACTTGGGCGGGTAGATCGTCTTTGGGTATTCAGATTAGGCTGACTCCTCCTTGTGTTCGAATTTTGGTTCCTGTAGATCGAATTCGTACTTCGCCTTGTATTGGCGTTCACATTGTTACGCCTGTAGGTCGATCTGCGGTTGAATTCATTTCGGGAATAGTTACCCCGATTGGAATTTATATTAGAACGATTGGTGTTATAGGCACGTCTGTTATACGCGCTTCTTCCGTTGTAATAGGTCGTATTTCGTCTTCCCCTGTTATAGGCAATATGATTGTAGCCATAGTAGCCGTGGTACCCGTTATAGTAACCTCCGTACCAGCCACCATACCAGCCCCATCCCCAGTACGGATTGGCCCAACCATAACCCCATCCCCAGTATGGGTTAGCCCAGCCCCATCCCCAGTAAGGATTGGCCCAGCCCCAGTATCCGCCCCATCCCCAGGGTCGATACCAGTGATTCCATCCCCAATAGCCACCCCAGCCCCAGCCGGAGTTGCCATAGATGTTCACGGTGACGTCTGTGGTATTGTCGCCCCAGCCGCCATAGCCTTCAACATATTCGGGTTCCACGATCACGATCTCACCATTCTCATTCAGGGTGTCCCTGGAAGTATAGGATTCGATATCGGTGAAAACCAGGTCCTCTTCCGGTAAATTGGAATAGTCACTTTGTTTCGTCTCGAAATATTGTTTGTAATAACTGGTCTTATCGGTAGTCTGCGCTCCTTCTTCACTGGTTGCAGTGGAGGATTCAGAAGTGTAGATTCCGTCAGTATCGCCATAACCATTGTTGTAGGTTCCGCAGGAGGTCAGCGTAAACGCAAAAACCCCTGCAACCATTATGTAAAGTGTATTTTTCATAGCGCGTATCTTGGTTTGCATAACTGCAGGATTTAATTGTTCTACTTTATAAAAATAGTTAGTTTTGCCGAGAACTAGAAGAACTACTATTTATTTAACAAAAGCACAATATTTGTGCCAAACTACGCAGTATGGCTAAGAATTTGACCACCCGTGGAGAGGACTATTCCAAATGGTATAATGAGCTTGTTGTAAAGGCTGACCTAGCTGAAAATTCGGGTGTAAGAGGATGTATGGTGATCAAACCTTATGGGTTTGCTATCTGGGAAAGAATGCAGGCGGAACTGGATCGGATGTTCAAGGAAACCGGTCACCAGAATGCTTATTTTCCGTTGTTCATTCCGAAGTCGTATTTCAGTAAGGAAGCAAGTCATGTGGATGGTTTTGCAAAGGAATGTGCCGTTGTCACTCATTACCGTTTGAAGACTGATGAGAGCGGAAAAGGGATCGTGGTCGATCCGGAGGCCAAACTGGAAGAAGAACTGATCGTCAGGCCTACTTCGGAAACCATCATTTGGGATACCTACAGGAAATGGATACAATCCTACAGGGATCTTCCCATACTCGTGAACCAGTGGGCGAACGTGGTACGCTGGGAAATGCGTACGCGATTATTTCTTCGTACTGCGGAATTTCTCTGGCAGGAGGGACATACTGCCCATGCCACCAAGGCTGAAGCAATAGCGGAAGCCGAGCAGATGATGAATGTTTATGCCGATTTCGTGGAAAACTATATGGCAGTGCCTGTGATCAAAGGATTGAAAACCGAAAGCGAGCGCTTTGCGGGTGCACTGGAAACTTACTGTATCGAGGCATTGATGCAGGACGGAAAGGCGCTTCAGGCGGGTACTTCTCACTTCCTCGGACAAAATTTCGCCAAAGCTTTCGACGTGAAATTCGCCGATAAAGACGGAGGTCTGGACTATGTCTGGGCGACTTCCTGGGGGGTTTCTACGCGTTTGATGGGTGCGTTAATTATGACACACAGTGATGATAACGGATTGGTATTACCACCGAACCTTGCCCCGGACCAGGTGGTTATAGTGCCTATCTATCGCAACGAAGAACAATTCGAAGCGGTGAGTGAGGTTGCTACCGAACTAATGACGAAACTTCGGGATCAGGGGATTCGAGTGAAATTCGACAATCGGGATACGCACAAACCAGGGTGGAAATTCAACGAATACGAGTTGAAAGGTGTGCCTGTTCGAATTGCCATCGGACCCAAGGATGTCGAAAAAGGTACCGTGGAGATCGCTCGTCGGGATACACTGGAGAAGGAATTCATTCCAACCGGGGGTGTGGTGCAGAAAGTAGAAGGGCTGATGGAGGATATTCAGAAGAATCTCTACAAAAAAGCCATAGATTTCAGAAGTACACATACTACTGATGTTGAGAACTACGACCAATTCAAACAAGTTTTGGAGGAAAAAGGAGGGTTTGTATTGGCGCATTGGGACGGTACGGCTGCCACTGAAGAACGAATCAAGAACGAGACGAAGGCGACGATCCGATGTATTCCTCTGGATGACGACAATGAGCCCGGAAGTTGCATGGTTACAGGTAAACCTTCAGCCCGAAAGGTCTTATTTGCAAGGGCTTATTAAATTGATAAAATTTTATAGGGAAGACTTGCGGCATTGAAAAATAGTTGTATTTTTGCATCCGCAATTGAAACTAACGGCCCGTTCGTCTAGGGGTTAGGACGCCAGGTTTTCATCCTGGTAACAGGGGTTCGATTCCCCTACGGGCTACAAAATTTAATAAAAAGAAGATGGCGAATCATAAGTCAGCATTAAAAAGAATCAGAAGCAGCGAAACCAAGCGTCTTCGTAACCGTTACCAGCACAAGACGGCGCGTAACGCTATGAAGAAACTGAAAGAGATGAATAAGAAGGATGCGGAGAAATTCCTTCCGGAAGTTGTTTCTATGATCGACAAGTTAGCAAAGCGCAATATCATTCACGATAACAAAGCTTCTAACCTTAAGTCTAAGCTAGTAAAGCACGTCGCTGCTCTTTAAGACATTTTTGCGATATTTCGCAGAACGCCTTCGGACCACCGGAGGCGTTTTTTTATTGCCTGTTTTCAGGTATACCCGGTTCATCTAGAACTCAAGCTCCTCGTATTCGTGAGGCTTTGCCACTTCTTCTACGTTCCCAATGTACTCTTTTCCTCTCAGCCTTCTCACTGTGTATGCCTCCAGGATCTCGTCGGGATAGCTCCTGATCAATTCCCGGATGGATTTTATGTCAAGCTCATCGTGAACGGGATCAAGCCATTTGTCCTCGATTTCCCGGGGAAGAATAAGTGGCATTCTCGGGCCTTTAAGCTTGGGATTATTGTGAATCCGGGTAAGCAGATCATTTCCTTCAGTAGTAACTATGGTAAAGGAATTCAGTAGTTCGCCTGTTTCCTCAACCAGCCATTCGCTCCACAGCCCGCCGAGGACCATAGGTTCATTGTTTTTATGATGAACGAAAAACGGGTAGGTTTTTCCTTTGTAATGATGGTGTTCATAGAACCCATCCACATAGACCAGGCAGCGTTTGTTCCTGGCAGAATTTCGGAAGGATGGTTTCTCAAAGATCGTTTCTCCACGCGCATTGAGGGTATTGTTCCAGAATTTTTTTAAATGATCCCTGTCTTTTATCCAATGCGGTACCAAGCCCCATACCGCGATCTCAGGATAGTCCGGGGAACGGTCTGTATATATCAGTAATTTTGGATGACTGAAGCCCGAAGCGTGGTGTAGGGGTAGATCGGTGTATGGAACAAGCTTTCTATTGATCTCTTCTATAGCCTGCAAGTCGCCCCTGCGTTTGGCCTTGCTGAGCTGTGCTTCAAGACTGGTCTTGATATCGTAACACATGTTTCTCTGTTCTTTGGATGGTCGTTTCTACGGTTTCTTTACCGCAGCTGGTACAAATCCGCTGAAATCCCTTTCGTGCCTGGCTATATCTCTCACAATGGTTGAAGAAATATGTGATGCTCCCGGGGAGCTTATGATAAATACACTTTCGATACCAGCCAGTTTAGCGTTGGATTGGGCAATTGATTTTTCATATGAAAAGTCCAGCGAATTCCTCAACCCTCTCAAAATGTACCCTGCATTCTGTTCTTTACAAAAATCGGCTGTGAGCCCGGTATAGGTTTCAACCCGAATCTTAGGTTCGGATGCGAAGGTATTTTCGAGGAAGGATTTCCGTTCATCCAGGGTCCACATGTATTTTTTATCGGCATTGATCCCGATAGCTACAATGATCTCGTCGAATAACGGAAGTGCTCGTTCGATGATATCAACATGCCCCAGTGTGATTGGGTCGAAGGATCCCGGGAAAACAGCTTTTCTCATAATTTAAAGGTACTATTTTTTGCTCAAAGCCTCGTCTACCAGGATACCGAAGAATTCTGTGAGGGTCATTCCGGCCTCCCTCGCCATTTTCGGAACGATGCTCTCTGACGATAGCCCCGGTGTGGTATTGGTCTCGATAAAGAACGGTATTCCGTCCTGAATGATGAAATCGGAACGGGTCACTCCTTTCATATTAAGAAGATTGTACACTTTCATTGCCTCCAGTTGTACTGTTTCCGTTTCAGTTTCTGAAATACGCGCAGGTGTGATCTCCTGCGACTTACCCAGGTATTTGGCCTCATAGTCGAAGAATTCATTTTCTGAAACGATCTCCGTCACCGGTAGCACTTTGATCTCACTCTTGTGGCGATAGGCCCCTACAGAAACTTCGGTGCCGTTGAGAGCAGTTTCGATTATGATCTCGTGATCCTCCGAAAAAGCTTTATCGATCGCTGCTTGCATTCCTTCCATCTCATGCACTTTGCTCACTCCAAAACTGGATCCTGCCCGGTTGGGCTTCACAAAACACGGAAAACCGATCGTCCTGATGATGGCTTCGAGATCGTAATCAGTGCCTTTGTTTAAGTAATAGGAGTTTGCGCAATGTATTCCGAAGTGTTTCAGAACAGAAAGACTATCCCGTTTATTGAAGCTCAGTGCAGCCTGGTAAAAGCCGGTACTGCTCTGAGGAATCCCGAGCAGTTCCCAATAGGCTGCCATATACCCGTCCTCACCGGGAGTCCCGTGAATGGTATTGAAAATTACATCCGGAATGATCTTTTCCCCATCGATCTGAAAACTGAAATCCGCTTTGTCGATCTCAGTCCTGTTATTTCGCCCGTCCAAAGCGAACCAACCTTCTTTAAGTATGTGGACAGGGATCACATCGTATTTGTTCCGGTCCAGTTCCCGGCATACTATCTCACCACTCTGCAGGGAGATATCAACTTCGCTGGAATATCCACCCATTGCCACTGCTACCCGAATCTTTGCCATACCATTTCTGTAAAATGTGCGTTTAACAAAAATATCACTAATCTCTAAGAAGTTACTAAATTTAGGTTTACTATTTTTGTCCTCTAACCCACAACGTATGACGTTTCTGAAATTCCTCACCACAAAAACCTTCCTGAAGCAATTGTTATTTGCGCTTCTTGCACTGGTTGTGCTGACCTTTTTGATCCTTTGGTGGCTACGATCCACCACAAATCACGGTCAGAAGATAGAGGTGCCGGATCTCGCGAAACTGCAACTTGACGTGGTTGAAGATAAGCTGGATGAGTTGGACCTGACCTTCGAGATCCTAGATTCGGCGAATTACAACCCTGATTATCCGAAATATTCCGTGATAGAGCAGATCCCGAAAGCAGGGAATTATGTAAAAGAGAACAGGAAGATCTACCTGTACCTGAACCCTTCGGGTTACCGAAAGATCGAGATCCCCCCTGTTGTGGGTCGAACCAGGAGACAAGCCGAACCTACATTGCTCAACATGGGGTTTGAGATCGGTAAGATCAGTTACAGGCCGTATATCGCAAAGGATGAGGTTCTGGAACTTCGGCATAATGGAGCCAGGATCGAGCCGGGTGAAGAATTGCCGAAAACCTCGGTGATCGACCTGATCCTCGGTGATGGTTCCGGCAGTTTGAACCGTAGTATTGAAGATGATGTCGAAGGCGATTCGGAAGGCACAACAGGCGAAAGTAATGATGGAGGAGACGAACAATAGCGATCAGGAACCTTCGGGTAATGATGAACTCTTTGAGCATTTCCGATTTGTAGCCGATAAGGGTCAGCAACCACTTCGCGTGGACAAATACCTGATGAATAAGATCGAGAACGCCACGCGTAACAAGATCCAGAAAGCCGCTAAAGACGGTAACATTCATGTTAATGAATCACCGGTTAAACAGAACTACAAGGTTAAGGCAGGTGATGTGGTTCAGGTACTTTTTGAACATCCGCCGTACGAATTCCTGCTTACTCCTGAAGATATCCCACTCGATATCGTCTATGAGGACGAGGCGGTACTGGTAGTCAATAAACCAGCCGGGATGGTTGTTCATCCCGGGCATGGCAATTACAGCGGAACACTTATCAACGCCCTTACTTTTCATTTCGATAATTTGCCTCAGAACAGCAGCAACCGACCGGGATTGGTTCATAGGATCGATAAGGATACCAGTGGTTTGCTGGTGATCGCCAAAACGGAAGAGGCAATGACCGATCTCTCCAAACAATTCTTCAATAAGACCACGGAAAGGGAGTACGTAGCCTTGGTTTGGGGAAATGTGGAAGTAGATTCTGGAACGGTGGAAGGAAATATCGGCCGGCACCCCAAGAATCGATTGCAGAATACGGTTTTCGAAGGCGATGATGCTGAAAAAGGAAAGCCTGCTGTTACACATTTCGAGGTGATCGAACGTTTGGGCTACGTGACCCTGGTCTCATGCAGACTCGAGACCGGCCGTACGCACCAGATACGAGTTCATATGAAACACATAGGGCATACGTTGTTCAACGATGAGCGTTACGGAGGGGATAGCATCCTCAAAGGGACGCACTTCAGCAAATACAAACAGTTTGTTGATAACTGTTTTAAGATACTGCCCCGGCAGGCCCTCCATGCCCGAACCCTTGGTTTCTCACACCCTGTAAGCGGGGAGTGGATGAAATTTGAGGCTTCCTTGCCGACGGATATGGAAGACTGCCTTGAAAAATGGCGAAATTATTCGAAGCATGTGATCGAATAATTTTTAATGATCGCCGGATTGAATCTTGAAATCGAAATTCCTTTCCACCCGCTGCTTTTCTTTGTATTTTTGAATAAATAAATTAGCTTATGAAAGTAGTAATATCACCTGCCAAATCGCTTGATTTTCAATCCGAATTGCCTACTGCGCTTCAAACCGAAGCATATTTCCCGGATGAAGCCGAAAGACTCAATAAGCTGCTGAAGAAGAAATCGGCCAGGAGTCTGAAAAAACTTATGGGTATTTCCGAAAACCTGGCGCAACTCAACTATGAGAGGAACCAGGAATGGAGCCTTCCGTTTACTTCGGAAAATGCCAGGCCGGCGGTATATGCTTTCAGTGGTGATGTGTACCGCGGACTCGATGTTTATACCCTTCCGAAGGAAAAAATCGACTATATGCAAAATACCCTGAGGATACTCTCGGGGTTATATGGAATTCTAAAACCGTTAGACCTAATGCAGCCTTACCGACTCGAGATGGGAACAAAGATCAAGGTAGGGGTGAAGAAGAATCTCTACGAGTTCTGGCGAAAGAAGATCACAGAAAAGCTGAACGAAGAACTTGCCGATGATGAGGTTTTCGTGAATCTCGCGAGTAATGAATATTTTAAGGCGATCGATACTAAAAAATTAAAAGTTCCCGTGGTCAATTGTACCTTCAAGGACCTCAAGAACGGAGAATATAAGACCATCATGACCTTTGCCAAACTGGCCCGCGGATATATGACCAGATACATCATCGATAACAAATGCACTGAGGTTGATGATCTCAAAGGGTTTGACTACGAAGGATATCTGTACAGCGAGCCAATGTCCAAGGAAAGCGAACTCGTTTTTATCAGGTAGTGTTCCAACACTATCATCCATACCCTCCCTTCATCCCGGACAATGCCGAAAAGTTAATAGTAGGTACTCTGCCGCCACCCCGATTTACAACCAGAGAATTCAGGGAAGGTGATGTGGATTTTTGCTATGGAAGCCGGGATGGTCAATTATGGCCTATATTGGACCGGATCTATAACCTGAACCTCAGTTATGAAACTACCCTGGAGGCAGTTATGGAAAGAAAACAGTTTCTTCAGAAGTATCGAATCGGGATCTGTGATATTGTGGAGCAGGCCGAAAGAGTGAAAATTGACGCCAGTGACCTCGGAATGCAGAACGCCAGGTTGCGTAATATCCTTGAGAAGCTCGAATCCTACCCAAAAATCCACACCCTGTTGTTCATGGGTGGAAACAGCAAGAACGGCCCCGAGTATTTCTTCAGAAAACTGCTAAGACAATATGGTCTGAGGTTGGAACCAATAGCTTCAGATGTGCCTCGAATTCATGAATTCTTACTTCCGGATTCAGGTAGAAAAGTAAGAACAGTCTCACTTACTGCACCCAGTGGGGCGGCAAACAGGGCGGTGGGCAGCCTGCCTGCCTACAAGAAGATGAAAGCCAATTTTCCTGAAAGAAACACGGTGGATTTCCGAGTCATCCAGTATTCCGAACACTTCCTGGACTAACTTCCGGGTTTGCCAAATCTGAATACGTGTAGCGGTGCATTATTGCTCGCTACGATGTAGTGAGTTTTGCCATTGATGGAAATAGCGGTCATGTCTTTAGAATCGCTATCCACGTATGGGTCATATCTTCCTTCAAAAGAAAAACTACCATTACCGTCACCAAGAAGCACATATCCGTAGTTTGCATCGTATCGGATAGTCTCCACTTCAGCGTCGTAGATCGCTCCAATACCCATGACATCCGGGTTCCCGTCCTCGTTAAAATCTCCGGTAACCATAGACAGGGTTGGGCCGGTCTGTGCCTGTATCGGTAATGTCGAAAGATGAAAAGTACCGTCACCACGGTTCTCCACATAGGCCGACTCAAAGGTGTAGGCAGTAAATTTAAGTGCATCGTTAAGGCTTTCCTCTCCATAGATCTGGTTCATGTCCAGGCTGGCGAATTCCTTGTAGGTTCTGATCTTTTCGAGCAGGAAGGGGTTCTGTTCCGAACTGCATTCTTTACCTCTCACCGGTACGATCTTTCCATCATTTATTTTACTCAAGGCGACGTCGAAACTACCATTGTCATCAAAATCCCTCGCATAGATGGAAAGTGGTTTCTTGACGCTGGGCTGGAATTTATTATTCTTCCCGAGGTTGCCTAACATATAGTCGTCGTCGCCGTCGCCGTCGAAATCTGTCACCAGCAGGCTAAACCACCAGCCTTCGGTTTTATCAAGTCCGGTGATCTCCGTATCCCTGGTAAAATCCCCGTTGTGATTCTTATAAAAGGTAGGTGGGATCCATTCGCCCACTACCAGCAGGTCGAGGTCATTATCACCGTCGTAGTCTGTAAATGCAGCATCGGAAATCATCCCAGCATTTGACAATTCAGCGTTGCCATCGTAGACGCTTACAAAGCGCCCGCCGTCATTTCGAAGCAGGTAGGATCTCGGTATGACCGGGTATCTGCCCGGGATCACATTCCCACCAACAAAAATATCTGTATCCCCGTCATTGTCGAAATCACCCGAAGAGATCCCTTTACCCGAGACCAGCATCGCCGGTAACAGGTTTTGACTCTTCGAGTATTTCCCGCTACCATCATTGATGTAAAGGCGATCCTGGAGCAGCGGACTGTTTTCGGGCAGGTCGTATCCGGCACTAACCACATAAAGGTCCATGTCTCCGTCATTATCGCTATCGAGGAAGAGGGCATTGGCATCTTCATAGCCAGCTTCGGAATTCCAAAGTTCCGTATTCGCGGTTTCGAAACTGCCGTCGGATTTCTGGAGATACATGGCTGCCGCGGCACCACTGGCATTACCTACGAAGAAATCGTCCAGTTTGTCACCATTTACGTCGGCCACCACGATCCCTGTCCCTTTGGTGGACTGTTTTTGAGGGATCAGAAGTTGTACGCTGAAATCGTTAAAATCATTCTCCCTGTGAATGTAATCCAATCCAAGTTGTTGGTTCGGAACTACCTGTTTCAGACGGTTCATGTCGCGCAATTTTTCTGAAGAAGCAACTGCCTGGCTGTATGAGATGCTGTGTTTCGTGTTAATACCGGGTGTCTTCAAACGAGATACTTTCTGATCCGGCCATTCTACTATGATCTCCTGCACATTTGTAGTCATTCCGAGGCCGAAATGAATAACGGGTGTGACCGAAGATTCGAACCCACGGGTGATATATTGTTCCTGTAACTGGCTCGCATCACCTGCTTTCAGAAATACTTTTGCGCCAATACCCAGAGGATTATTCTGGCTGCCTTCCAGCTTCACCTGGATAAAGTTATTGTTAGCATTATTTCGGTAGATCCCGGCACTGTCGTAAAGATTGTTGGTCACCAGGTCCAGATCTCCGTCGTTGTCAAGATCCGCATAAGCACCCCCGTTGGAATATCCCGGGTCTTCCAGGCCCCATTCTTCAATTTTTTTACTGAAAGTGAGGTCCCCGTTATTTTTAAAGATATAGTTGTTCAGGCGTTCGGTAGGAATCATTTCAAGGACATTTTCCAGCTGCATGGATTCACCTTTTCGCATTACCTCGTAGAGTTCTTTGCGGGCATCCATATTTGTATAGTCCCTGTCGATCCCGTTGGTTACGAACAGGTCTTTATAGCCATCATTATCATAATCCGCGATAAGGGGCGCCCAACTCCAGTCGGTTTTAGTGATGCCACTCATCTGGGAAGTTTCCCTGAACTTACCGTTCCCAACGTTATAGTGAAGCATATTGGCCATATAGGCGTGGTGATAGCCGATGCGAACCATTTCCTGGAAATTTTCGGTGCTCATCGAGGCCATGTTTTCTTTGCTCCGAACATAGTTCTCTGATAACATATCAACGGTGATGAGGTCGGGGTACAGGTCATTGTTGAGATCGGCGTAGTCTGAGCCCATGCTGTTGGTAGAGATATGACTGATACGCTGCAGGATCTCGTTCTTAAAGGTTCCATCCTTTTGGTTGATATACATGGCATCCGGCTCGAGATAGTCGTTAGCCAGATAAATATCTTCCCAGCCATCCTCGTTAAAATCGGCCACAACTGCGCTTAATCCCCAGGCTTTGTTGAGAAGTCCGGCCTGCCGGGTAACTTTGGTGAAAATATTACCATCGTTTCGGTAAAGTTGGTCGCTGGTTTCTTCCTCCTTCAGACTTTGTATTTTGCTACTGATCTTTCCATTGTTGATGAAATCGTATCGGTGGTTTACCACGTAAATATCCAGATCACCGTCTTTATCGTAATCGAGGGTATACACCTGGGTGGAATATCCCGGGTCATCAAGCCCCCATAATGCGCTTTCTTCCCTGAATGTTCCGTCTTTCTGGTTTACGAATAATTTATTCCGACGCAAGTCGTCACTTTGCAGGGAACCTGCTTTACAAATATAGATATCCAGCCAGCCGTCGTTGTTCACGTCCAGCATGGTCACACCGGTTGTAAACCCTCCTGATTCATCAGTTCGCGAACTAACTGATATGTCCGAAAACTTAAAGTCACCCTCGTTTTTATACAAGGCATTCGCTTCGAAGTTAGAGGCCAGGTATATATCCTCTAAACCGTCATTATCGATATCGCCAATTGCCACTCCCGAACCGATGAACACATACATATAGTTCATGAAGTTGAAATCGATGGTCTGCCGCATATTATTCTTGAACACAATCCCCGACTCCTTGCTATCAACCTTGGTGAAAAGTGAGGTAGCCCCGTCGGTGTACCCTCCTGTCCTGGTTGCTTCAGAATTCGAACAAGCGGTCAGAAGTGCAATGGATAGAATAATTGTGACAAATCTCTGCATGTAATATGATGATTTACTGATGTATTCAAATATAGACAATTGAGTAAGATCAGTTGTCAAAGTTCTACTTTTCAATTCTCAGCGGACCGGGAAATATGTTTGTTTTGAGCTATGGACTAAATGTGAAAACTTCCAAGGGGGCATTGTTGCTCACCACAACAAAACATTCTTTATCATTGATCGTAAGTGCCACCATATCTTTTGAATCCGAATCGACAAACGGTTCGAATTCCTTACTATGGGTAAACCCGCCTTTGCCGTCACCCAGAAGTACATAACCGTAGTTGCTGTCGTATCGAATGGTTTCCACTTCAGCATCATAGATGGCACCAACTCCCATGATATCAAGATTTCCGTCTTTGTTCACGTCGGTGGCGATTACAGACATGGTAGGCCCAACCTGCGCTTCAACCGGTAATTTTGTAAGTTGGAAGGTGCCGTTGCCCTGGTTCTCAGCATAAGCTGATTCGAACATATGCACCACATGGACAACGGCGTCTTTTAGACGTTCCTCACCATAGATATCCTCGAACGTCAGGCTGGCGAATTCCTTGTAGGTACCAATTTTCTCAAGCAGGAATGGGTTTTGTTCCGAACTACATTCTTTACCGCGAACCGGAACTAATTTACCATCGTTGATCTTAGACAGCGCAACATCATAGCTGCCGTTATCGTCGAAATCTTTGCTGTAGATATATATAGGTTTGTCTTTCTTTGGTTGGAATTTATTGTTCTTACCTAGGTTTCCGAATACATAATCTTCGTCACCATCTCCGTCGAAATCAGCTGCTGTGATACTAAACCACCATCCTTCGGTATTTTCCAAACCTTTTACGGGTACCAGTCCGGACAATTGACCGTTCTTATTTTCAATAAGTGTAGGTGCCATCCATTCTCCTACTACCATCAGGTCGAGGTCATCATCGTTGTCGTAATCTGTAAATACAGCATCGGAGACCATTCCCAGTTTGCTGAACAGTGAGTTATTTTCAGAAGCATCGGTAAACATTCCATTTTCATTGACCAGGAGATACGATCTTGGATATAATGGGTACTTCCCGGGAATAACATTTCCGCCCACGAAAATATCAGTGTCCCCATCCTTATCAAAGTCGCCTGAGGCAATTCCTTTGCCAGAAGCTAGCATTTTTGGTAAAGCCTTGATGTCCTTACGAAAATTACCCTCGCCATCATTAACGTATAGTCGATCCTGTAAAAGCGGACTGTTTTCACTCAGTTCATACCCCGCACTTACTACGTACAGGTCCAGATCCCCATCATTGTCCGAATCCAGGAACAATGAATTTGCATCCTCGTATTTGGCTTCCAGTTTCCAAAGTGATTCATTACTATTACGAAAAGTTCCATCGCTGTTTTGTACGTATAGTGCGGCGGGAGCTCCAGCGGCATTACCTACAAAAATATCATCGAGACCGTCTCCATTAATATCTCCCCTGGTGAGTCCTGTACCTTTGGTGGATTGTTTTTGAGGGATGAGCAATTGAAGGGAATAATCGTTGAAGTCATTCTCCTTGTGCCGGTAATCAAAGCCCAGCTGGGCGGCATCAAGTTCATGTTTGTGAGCTTTGATCTTAGGAAGATCCAGGGTGTTCGATGTGGAATTTTCATGCGAGATCTCAATTTTCCTGTTCCCCGAAACATCATTCATCACACCGATCTTTCCATCGGGCCATTCTACTGTAATCGATATATTTTCTGCGGAATCACCCAAGCCGAAATGTAATCGGCGCGAGACAGACGATTGGTAGCCCCTTGTCATATACATCTGTTGTAATTGGGTGTTTTCTCCCTGGCTTACAAAAACCTTCGCTCCGATCGCAAACGGATTATTGACAGGCCCTTGAAGATCAACCACTACATAATTTCGGTTACTGTTGTTTCGGTACAATCCAACACCATCATTCGAATTATTTGTGATCAGGTCGAGATCCCCGTCGTTGTCGAAATCCACATAGGCGGCACCATTTGAAAAACTCGGGTCGCTAAGACCCCAGTCGGATGTAGTATTGGTATACGACATATTGCGATCGTTTCGATACATATAATTATCCAGTTTCTGGGATGGGAGCAATTCGAGAACTTCATCGAGTGTCATTTTTTCACCCCTGGCATTCAGATCTTTGATCTTTCTCCGGAAATCCTGGTTCGTATAATCTTTGACCACACCATTTGAAATGAATATGTCCTTCCACCCGTCATTGTCGAAATCGGCTATGAGGGGAGCCCAACTCCAATCGGTCTTAACGATACCACTCAACTGTGCTGTTTCGAAGAACTTTCCATTACCCATATTGTACTGAAGGGTATTTGCCATATAAGCATGGTGATATCCCAACGAGACCATGCTCATGAAATTCTCGGTGCTCATTGATGCCATATTCTCTTTACTTCGGGCGTAATTCTCCGCAAGCATATCAAGTGTTATGAGATCAGGTAATAGGTCGTTGTTAAGGTCGGCATAATCGGACCCCATACTATTGAATGAAATATGGTTAAACCTGCTCCCGATAACATTTCTGAAAGTACCATCCTTCTGGTTTTCGTACATCAGATCGGGTTCCAGGTAATCATTGGCAACATAGATATCTTCCCAACCGTCGTTGTTGAAATCCCCAATTGCCACCGAAAGTCCCCATGCTTTGTTGTATAATCCTGCCTCACCGGTAACCTTAGTGAATTTTGCACCATCGTTTCTGTATAGTTGATCGCTTGTAACTTCTTCCATGCGATTTTGAATTTCAGCACTTATTAAGGTATTATTTCTGAAATCGTACCGATAATTAAGGACGTAGAGGTCGAGATCACCATCTTTGTCGTAGTCAAACGGATAGGCCTGAGTTGAATACCCGGGATCGTCCAGTCCCAGGCTGGCCGCCATTTCCTGGAATGTGCCATTCTTGTTGTTGACGAAGAGTTTGTTTCGTCTGCCGGAATCGTCGTCAAGACTTCCGGCTTTACAAACGTAAATGTCCATCCAGCCGTCATTGTTAATGTCCAGCATGGTAACACCGGTTGTGAAACCATTGTCATCTTCAGTTCCCGAACCGGCAGTTATATCTTCGAAAGTGAAATCACCTTTGTTCCTGTAAAGCTTGTTGGTTCCCATATTCGAGCTAAGATAGATGTCTTCAAATCCATCGTTGTCAATATCCCCGACGGCTACCCCGGCTCCTGCATATATATAAGGGTAATTCAAAAAATTCAATGACATTGTTTCTTCAATATCGTTTCTAAAAGCCAGGCCGGCAGCACTTGCATCGATCTTGGTGAACAAAGTGGTGGCACCGTCTGTGAACACTCCGTTTCTCTCGTTTTCGGAGCTATTATTAGTGCAGGATATAAGGACTATGAAAGTTAAAAGTAGTGTACTGAATCGTCTCATTAACTCAATCATTTTAGGAAATTCAATCAAATATAGAAAAATGAGATTTATGACGACCTCGGACATCCATGGAAATTGTGATCGTGCCTTTCAGGAATTTCTGTTGACTGAATTTTAACAATTCCACTTGTTTTTATAATTCATTTGCTTAGAAATACACGACATAATATTTTGTAAATACTTGAAAACCAGTATCATTAAGGCAATAAATGAATTTTTTAACTTTTTGTTTAAATTTTTTGGACTTATGAAGATTATTAACGTATTTTTAAGCTTTAACCAATTTAAGCTTAATTATGAAGAAAATTACAACGATTCTAATCGTATTTGCCTGTTGTTTGTTTGGTTGGCAAGCTGAGGCACAGACGTTTGGTGGATCGGCTATTCCTGCCATCCCGGACAATGACCCGGTCGGGACCAGTGCTTCGGCCGCAGTAGCTGGCCTGCCGGCAGCAACAATGATAACCGACATATCGGTTAACGTTAGTATTAACCACACCTGGGCGGGTGATCTGATCATGGAATTAGAGGCGCCGACAGGTGAAACCATCACTTTGGTAGAACGTACCGGAAGAACAGGCGTTGGAGCAGGTGACAGTAGTAACTTCGTGGATACTGACCCAATCGATTTCAACGATGCATCTGTGAACAATGCCAATGATATGGGTGCTTCAATCGGCGGAGGGGAGTTTATTTGCCTTGATGACGGGATTTGTGATTATTTCCCTGCAGACGATGCTGGTGTTCAGCAAACCTTTGCTGCACTGATCGCTGATCTTGTGACAAATGGTTCAGATCCTAACGGATCCTGGTTGTTGAATGTGTCGGATAACGCCGGTGGCGATACAGGAGATATTCCTGCATGGTCGATCACATTCACTACGGGAGCTCCACCGCTAATTCTATGCCCAATGGATATCATGGTAAACACCTCTCCGGGTGTTTGTACTGGTGTAGCCAATTTTTCCGATGCAATTGCCTTCGATCCGGGTGGAGGATCGGTAACTGTGGTACAAACTATGGGACTTCCTTCAGGAAGTGATTTCCCACTGGGTGATACCATTGTCGAGTTCACGGCTACTAACGATGATGCACCAAATGAAATGGCTACCTGCCAGTTCACGGTAACTGTGGTAGACAACCAGGCGCCTACAATGACATGTCCTGCGGACATCTCGGTAGACAACGACCCTGGACTTTGTGAAGCCAGTGTTGCGGTTCCTCAACCAACGATCATGGATAACTGTGTTGGCGACCCCGGTGCAGTTCTTGTAAACGACTATAACGGCACTGATGATGCTTCCGACGTATATCCTGTTGGAACAACTACAGTAACCTGGACTTATACGGACCAGGGGGGTAATATGACCATGTGTACCATGGACGTAACAGTAAACGATACAGAAGCACCGATGGTGACCTGTCTTGGACAACCTGGAATGGTGATGGTGACAGAGAGCACTTCTCCTGGTGTTGCTATTCCTGATAATGATCCTGTAGGTGTATCTAGCATACTGACCATTGCAGATGATGAGACCATCGATGACCTAAATGTAGATCTTGACATTACTCACACCTGGGTAGGAGACCTGATCGTAACCTTAGAGTCACCAATGGGAACTACCATTACTCTTATTGACCGAATGGGAACACCTCCGGGTACATTTGGATGTTCAGAGAACGACCTGATGATCACACTTGACGATGAGGCTGTTGATCCTATCGAAGGTGAGTGTAGCGGATCACCGATCACCGGTTCTTATACTCCGGAGCAGGCACTTTCTGCCTTCGACGGTGAGAGCACTATGGGTGACTGGATCCTTACGGTTTCCGACAATGCTGGTGGTGACACCGGTACTCTGAACTCATTTGCACTAACTTATACCTATGACAACCCAGGTACTCCTGTGGATGTTATTCTAAATGCCAATGGTATGGCATCTATTGCTGCCAGCAGCCTGGTATCTGCCTTTAGTGATAACTGTGGTCCTGTGACCATCGTCGGAGGTTCCGGAGGTGGTGGAATGTACGATGAGACGATCAATATCGTGAACCCGAACCTGATGGGAACCAATGTGTTCACTTTCATGGGTACTCCAACCGGAGCTTCTGGTGATGCTACCCTTGAGGTAATGACCTTTGGTGATATCGACGGAACGGGTGCTAACGAAGAGATGTGGACCATCACTGATGAAGACGCCGGTACTACTGGTACTATTGGTGCCACGGGTGATTTCGCCGATCAGTGTAACACAACCCTAATGGAGACTTTCATCATTCCGGCAGCCATGATCGATACATGGGCAGCCGATGGAATGATCGATTTCACCGGAACAGACGTAGCCGGAAACATCAACACTACACTTTGTGGTGGTGACTTCCTACAACTACGACTTACCTATCCAACAGGAGGAACGAGCATGATCGATTTCACCTGTGATGACCTGGGTCTGCAAATTGTGGATATCACGGCTATTGACAGCGCAGGAAATGAGTCTACTTGTCAGGCAACTGTCAACGTAATTGACAACACTCCTCCTGTACTTATTTGTCAGGATGTAACTATCGAACTGGATGAGAATGGTATGGCTTCTATCGATCCAATGGATCTGTTGGCCAGTGTACCAGCTACCTATGACGTGATTACTATCAGTAGTAATAATGGCTCAGGAGTTGAAGGTACTACCGATCTTACCGTTCCTGTAACAACGGCCGAGATGGTAAGCTTCGATTGGGACTATACAACCACAGACGGACCCGAGTGGGATTCCTTCGGATACCTTCTCAATGGTGTGTTCACTGAACT
>JAUIIU010000117.1 GCA_030431695.1 Bacteroidia bacterium
GGCATATTTCGTAGGTGGGATCGTTCCTTATGAGACCAAACAAAAAGTAAGTATTCTTGGAGTAGATGAAGCCATCATCAGGGAGCACACCGTTGTAAGTGCTGAAGTGGCTGAAGCCATGGCAAAACGGTGTAGGTTGCTTTTTGGTTCGGATGTGGCAGTTGCAACTACAGGCATAGCAGGCCCTACCAAAGGTGATGCGGAAGCTGAAGTCGGGACAGTTTATATCGGGATAGCCACGCCCGAGCGCACTTTCGTGGAACATTTCAATTTCGGGAAACCCAGGGAAAGAGTGATCGCAAAGACCACAAACAAGACCTTCGAATTGCTACTAAAAGAAATTTCAAAAATCTGAAATTCTTTCTTTGTCCGAACCGATATATTTTCTTAAATTTGCAGCCTGTTTAAAATTATCTAGCAATGTCAAGAGTTTGTGAGCTTACCGGAAAGAGAGCAATGGTTGGTAACAACGTGTCTCACGCGATGAACAAAACGAAGCGAAAGTTCAATGTGAATCTCGTGAAAAAGCGTTTTTACATTCCTGAAGAAGACAAGTGGATCACCCTAAGGGTATCTACTTCGGCATTAAAGAATATTAACAAAAAAGGAATTTCAGCAGTTATCAAGGAAGCCCGGGAAAAAGGTTTCCTAAACAAATAATTGCCTAATCGATAAAGTCTGTAGCAATGGCTAAGAAAGGAAACAGAGTACAGGTGATCCTGGAATGTACAGAGCACAAAGAGTCTGGAATGCCGGGAACTTCTCGTTATATCACGACCAAGAACAAGAAGAACACGCCGGATAGAATGGAATTGAAGAAATTCAACCCTATCCTTAAGCGTATGACCGTTCACAAAGAAATCAAGTAACCCTAAGAAACCAGAGTCATGGCAAAGAAATCAGTAGCAAGTTTGCAAACAGGGTCGAAACGTTTGACCAAAGCGATCAAAATGGTGAAATCTCCAAAATCCGGAGCCTATACCTTCGTTGAGTCTATCATGGCTCCTGAATTGGTAAACGATTGGTTGAATAAGAAGTAGACCTATTCGAAACATAATATAGAAAGCCACTTTTGTAAAGAGTGGCTTTTTCTATTTCGTATCTTTGCCGTCGTCGTTCAAAGCTTTAGCATTGAAAGGCGGGCGTTTCACCCTTCTCCGCCAGAGGTGGCTTAGGAGTGCCTAACGCAAAAATAAAATTGAGTTAATGAGTTTGTTCAAAAAGATATTTTCAAAAGATAAGAAGGAAACCCTCGACAAAGGGCTGGAGAAGAGTAAGAATTCCTTCTTCGATAAACTTTCCAAGGCCGTTGCCGGGAAGAGTAAGGTGGATGACGATGTTCTCGACGACCTGGAGGAAGTACTCGTTTCCAGTGACGTAGGTGTGAACACCACCCTGAAGATCATCGAACGTATCGAAGAACGTGTCGCTCGAGACAAATACCTGGGCACCGATGAGCTCAACCAGATCCTCAGAGAAGAGATCGCGGGACTCCTCAGCGAGACCAATACGGGTGATGAAACCGACTTCGAACTTCCCAAAACCGAATATCCCTACGTGATCATGGTGGTTGGAGTTAACGGTGTGGGTAAGACCACCACCATTGGTAAACTGGCTCACCAGTTCAAGAATGCAGGCAAAAGTGTTGTCCTGGGTGCTGCAGATACCTTCCGAGCTGCCGCCATCGACCAGCTGCAGGTGTGGGCAGACCGAACGGGTGTACCCATAGTAAAACAAAATATGGGGAGCGACCCGGCCAGTGTGGCCTTCGATACCCTGGAAAGTGCAGTGAAGCAGAATGCCGATGTAGTGATCATCGATACTGCCGGCCGACTCCATAATAAGGTGAACCTCATGAACGAGCTTACAAAAGTTAAGCGGGTGATGCAAAAGGTGATCCCGGACGCACCCCACGATGTGCTATTGGTTCTTGACGGCTCTACAGGACAGAATGCCTTTGAACAGGCAAAACAGTTTACCGCAGCCACCGAAGTTACCTCACTTGCAGTTACTAAACTGGACGGAACCGCCAAAGGCGGTGTGGTGATCGGTATCAGTGACCAATTCCAGATCCCAGTAAAATACATTGGGGTCGGAGAAGGGATTGAAGACCTCCAGGTTTTCAATAAATTCGAGTTCGTGGATTCATTCTTCAAACGATGATCGCTAAGAATAAACTTCGGAAGCTCTGGTATTCCCTGTCTGCAGGTCAGCGACATGCAGTGCGCCGACTCTATTACTTCCCCGCCGATTTCATTGACGGCATCAGTGGTAAGCGTGGTAAATATGTACCACCTCGCGGGATCGTATATACAGGGGGAACGGGAGATCCCGAAGAATTCGTTAAGCAGGGCAATCATCAGCTTAACCTGTTGAAAGAACATATCGACCTCCAACCTGCTGATGCTGTGCTGGACATTGGTAGTGGCATAGGCCGAACGGCAATAGCTCTTGTAGATCATCTGGATAGCACTGGGTCTTACGAGGGATTCGACGTGGTAGAACTGGGCGTGAACTGGTGTAACAAAAAGATAGGTAAGGATCATCCGAACTTCAATTTCACCTATGTACCGCTGTTCAACGACCTGTACAATACCAAAGCGGGAAAAGCGAGTGAATTTGAATTTCCATACCAGGGAGACCGCTTCGACAAGATATTTTCGTTTTCGGTCTTTACCCACATGGGCGTAGATGAAATTCAGAATTATCTCAAAGAATCCAAACGAGTTCTAACTGATGGGGGTCAATGCCTTTCAACTTTCTTCATTTATGACGATTCCAATGAAGCCTATATTACCAGCAACGATCGCTTCAGCTTTCCGTTTAAAAAGGAACGCTTCCGGCTGATGGACGAAAATGTCACAGCCGGGAATATCGCGATACACAAGGATCTGTTGAATGAAATGATGAAGCATGCAGGTTTTTCCGAAGTAAAAGTGATCGACGGATTCTGGAAGGATGAAGTGCGAGATCAGAAGAAGCAAGAATACCAGGATATAGTGATCTACAGTTAATCAAGGACAAATGCGAACCAAATCCCTTAAAAAGAACAAAATCAACGTGGTAACCCTGGGTTGTTCCAAGAACGTCTACGACAGCGAGGTACTGATGGGACAACTTAGAGCCAACAATAAGAAGGTTGTCCACGAAGAAAAGGGGAATATCGTGGTGATCAATACCTGTGGGTTTATAGCCAATGCCAAGGAGGAAAGTGTTAATACTATCCTGGAATACGTTCAGAAGAAGGAGGAAGGCGAAGTGGATAAGGTTTTTGTGACCGGCTGTCTTAGTGAAAGGTATAAACCGGACCTTCAGAAAGAAATTCCCGATGTGGATCAATACTTCGGAACAACGGAACTTCCGGGCTTGCTCAAGGCGCTGGGAGCAGATTACAAACACGAACTGATCGGTGAGCGTCTGACGACAACTCCCAGGAATTACGCATATCTGAAGATAGCCGAAGGCTGCGACAGGCCTTGTTCCTTCTGCGCCATTCCGCTAATGCGAGGTAAGCATAGGTCTACCCCGATCGAAGACTTGGTCATAGAAGCCGAAAAGCTCGCGGACAACGGGG